>CAXGBP010000011.1:0-10497 GCA_964007685.1 uncultured Candidatus Poseidoniales archaeon
AGCCGATGCCAACCTCGGCTCAGGCCTCTCCGAGACCGACTCCGGTGCAATCGCCCTAGTCAGCGGCACCGTCGTCAGCAACGATGGAACGATTTCCATCGAGGCCAACAGACCCGAGACGAACTCACCTCAGATTGGTGACGATGTTATCGCCGAGGTCACCAAGCTGATGCCCAAGGTCGCGATGGTACGCTTACTCCACATCGAGAAGGAAGCAGGTCACCGCGACCTTGCCGCTCTGAATCTCTTCGCTGACATTTTCGTCACTGAGATTGTAGACCGATTCTTGCCTTCCCCGGGCGATGCGATGCGAACTCGAGATTTGATCCGAGCTCGCATCACCCAAATTGAACCGAACGTTAAGGCAAGCACTCGTGGCTCGCCCGAGCTAGGAGTTCTATCGGCAATCTGCCCTGCTTGCGGAATCGACCTCGTCACCTCCGCAGCTAAGGACGATTTCAACGTCGATTGCCCACGCTGCGACTACATTGGTTACCGCGCTCTCTCCAACGGCTTCGGCCACGGACACATCCTCGGAGACGACGTTCAGAGCCTCAATCGTGGCGGCGAGCGTTGGTCTGCAGATGCTGAGAAGAATCTCGGCCACGAGGGCGCTCGACCCTATCTCTCCCCAATGGCCGATCATCGCCGCGGACTCACCCACGATGCTCCAGCAGCGGCGATGCGCATGCGCGCAGCAATCACTGGAAAAGGAGGCCGTGGAAGAGGTGGCGGAGGCAAGGATCGCGTCCAGCACGAATGCAAGTGCACCCTCTGCGGAATCGACACAACCGTCCCATTCAAACCGACACCCGGCAAGCCAATCCGCTGCCGTGACTGCATGGGCAAAGTCAAGGATGGCAAAGCAACCAAGGAGCAATTAGCGGCTGAGAGAGCGGTTCTGACAAAGGCTCGAGCCGAGTCTTCAGAGACTTCTGGAATCAAACTTTTCGTGGCTCGTCTCGCCTACAAAGCGACCGAAGATGAACTACGTGCTTTGTTCGCTGACCATGGCGAGATTAGCGAGTGCAGCATCGCCACCGACCGTGAAACCGGTCAATCTCGCGGCTTTGCTTTCGTCAAGTTCGCCAGCCGCAAAGCCGGCGAGAAGGCAATCAAGGAACTCGATGGAACTGAGATTCACGGTCGTAAGATTTCGGTTCAAGAATCCAATGACGGCGGGGGCCGCCGAGGCGGAGGCGGAGGAAACCGCGGCGACCGCGGTGGTAATCGTGGTCGCGGCGGCGGACGCCGCAACTGAGCCACCGCTCGAAGGATTGATCGCATCGATTCTTTTCGCGCGCGAGGACTCGTTCAATCGAAGTCGTGAAGGCTCAGTGTTCAGTCGAGTAGCTGAGGGATTCGATGGAAGGCTGGCTTGTCCTCGATGGTTACGAGGATGAACCGGCTGCCTTCGGCGTGCCGAATTACCTCGGATTCCACATCCGCTACATTTGCGGAGTACTGGAATCTCGAGGTATCCCATACACGTACATGACAGTGGATCAGTGGCGGCTCAATCACAAGAAACGCCTCTCAGAACCGGATGAAAGAGCCGCCCTGCAGCGAGAACTTGCCGACCTCGACGGTGCGGTAGTTCTCGCCGGTTCCGTAGTTCCTGGCAAATATGTTCGAGGAACTCCGATTTCCCGCCGCGAACTCGATGAGTTCCTCGCCATCCTCCCGCACGAACAACCAGTTCTTGCAGGAGGTTGGGCCATCAGACATTGGCGCTACGACGGCTGGATCCCGCTCCGCGCTAACCTATTCTGTGCAGTGCAAGACACCGACGCAACCCTCGACAATTTCCTCTCCTCCGGCCAGTGGAAACACAAGCGGCGTAGCCCAGAGCAATGGAATGAGTGGGCGAAGGCGGGAGCGAATGGCCAGTGCGTCACCACTCACCCCGACCTCGTTACAGAAGACGGCCGACCCGGCCCACTGACCTACGAGGTCGAACTCTACCAGGGCTGTGTCAGATTCAAGCGTGGCTGCAAATTCTGTATCGAGCCGAAGAAGGGAGTGCCGATTTGGCGAGAAGAAGAGGACGTTATCGCTGAGATCACCACAGCTCTAGACAACGGAGTCCGCCACGTAAGAATAGGCGGCGCTACAGACATTTACACCTACAAAGCCGAAGGAGTCATCGAACTCGAATATCCAGTCCCGAACCCTGAACCAATAGCCAAAGTTCTGCACGGTTTGAGAGAGGACGAACGCCTCGATATCCTTCACGTCGACAACGGAAACCCATCCATCGTCGCAGAGAACCTTGAACCTGCAACAGAGATCACTCGCACCCTTGTAGAAACCCTCTCCGATGGCGCAGTGCTCTCTTTTGGACTCGAATCAGCCGACCCGCGAGTACACGAAGAAAATTGGCTCAATTGTGACTCAGACCAACTCAAAACAGCTATCCGCCACATCAACGAACACGGTCGTGAACGGGGTGAAAGAGGTCTACCAAAACTTCTCCCTGGTCTCAATTTCATCGCCGGCCTAAACGGTGAAACAGAACAATCCTACAGCCTCAACCGCCAACTCCTCCACAGCCTGCGCGCGGAAGGGCTCTGGCTGCGTAGAATCAACATCCGCCAAGTCGAAGGTCAAGGCTTCCAGCCAATTCCCGAAGACACCTTCCGCGCCTTCAAAAAAAGCGTCAGAGAAGAAATCGACAAACCTCTCCTCGAAGAGATGTTCCCGTCAGGCACTCGTCTAACGAATGTCTGGTGGGAAGCCCACGAAGACCGTATCCGCAGACCCGAACAAGTGCTCAACCCAGAGCATAGAGACTCGGCGATTCATGGCCGCTCAGGAATCACCTTTGGTCGTCAAATCGGAGCATACCCAATCCTTGTCGGAATTCCTTACCAAATCCCCCTCGAAACAGAATCAGACATCATCGTCACAGGTCATGGCATGCGCAGCATTAGTGGAGTCGAGTCGAACCTATCGATCAATACTGCAACTCAGGCTCAACTCGAAGCCATCCCTGGCATAGGCAGCAAAGCGGCATGGCGAATCATCTCTGAAAGAGCGAAATTGGCCCGTAAAACCCCCGAAAGGCCATTTGATAGCGTCGAAGGGGCACTAGAAGCAGCGGGACTCCAGTCCTACGGACTGTCTCTTGAGGTGCTAAACGCGTGATGCAAACAGTTCAGGCATAGGGAATAGTGATAATCTCAGCAAGCGCGCCAATATTCATGCTGAACGAGGAAACCAAGAGGACAATCGCGCTCGGAATCTGCACACTCTTCCTCGGGGTGACCATGCTCGGCTTCCTGATAGGTAGCCAAGGTGCAACGCTCGTACTCGGCGCTGAGGAGGAAGCGGATTTCACGCACAGCAGCAGTCCGACGCTGAACGTGCGTGGCAGCGAGGCCGGCTCGGTCTTCTCTCATTCTGTACTCAACATCGCTGATGATGGACCAATCGTCGTGCTAGCAAATGGAACTACGGTCGAGTGGTCCGCTGGTGCTGCAGTTTATTCTGAGGATTCTGTGATTTCTAGTTCAGGAGCAGGACAATGTTCGATTCTGAGTAATTATTCGATGTACTGCACTGGTTCGAATAATTACGGTCAATTAGGACTTGGGAACACAGCAGCCAGCGCTGGATATGTCAGTCTGAGCCCTGAGCCTGTGGTCATCGACGAGGGCAATGATCACTCTTGTGCTATCCTCGTCGATGCGAGTTTGTGGTGCTGGGGTCGCAATCATCACGGCCAGATCGGAGATGATTCGACGACTAACCGTGTCTCGCCGGTGCAAATCGACCTGGGCACCAACGTCGATGTGGTTGCTGTGTCTGCGGGCGAGGATCACACCTGTGCCATCACTGACGCAGGGGATGTCAAGTGCTGGGGATACAATATCCGTGGGCAATTGGGCGATGGCACCACCAACGATTCACATGTTCCAATCGAGGCCAACCACTCAACTGGATTGCGCGCAGTTTCTTTGGTGACCTCGGGCCGTTCGACCTGCGCCATCTTCGACAATGGCTCGGTCGGTTGCTGGGGTAACAAATACACTGTATTCTCTGACAACGGTGCGTCGACTGCTAATGTCCATCTTGTCGATTTGGGCGCCGGCGCCACGGCGACGATGCTCGATGGCGTAGGTTCCCACACCTGCGCTGTCATCGACGATGGTTCGATGCAGTGCTGGGGAGTGAACACTCACGGACAACTCGGCGATGGCACCTGTTCCTCGACGATTAACTCGGCCTGCTCGGCCGAGAATGTGTTCCCCGGCGAGGGAGATTCAACTGTACAGGTAAATTTGAGCGCCGGTCTTTCGGTGCTTGCTGCGGCGACCAGCCCGGATTCGACGTGCGCACTTCTCTCAGATGATTCGCTGCGCTGCTGGGGCGCGCAGTCGGGCGAATTTGACAATACCAGCGATTCAATGCTCAACCCATACGAGTTGAGCTTCACCGATGGCGCACACGTCGCCTTTACCGATCAGGACATGGACGGTGACGGAACTCGCAACATCTTCGATACCCATCAGACCGGTGACGATGATGGTGACGGCGTCATCGATACCGCTGACGATTATCCAAACAACCCAGCGCGTTGGTCCGATTGTGATGAGGGCAAGTATGGTCGTCTAATCTGTACTGATGCCGACGCGGGTCACTCTGCGCCAGGTAATACTCTGGTCCAGACTCAATGTGAGACAGGGACTTTCCAGCCTTACACCGGTCAGACGACCTGTCTCGATGCCTCCGCTGGTCATTACTCAGATTCAGACGGAGCCACATCTCAGAGTGCATGCGCGAGCGGATATTACAACGCGATGTTAGGGCAATCGTCCTGCACCGCCGCGCCCACCGGATCTTTCGTATCGACTAACGGTGGCGACGCTGGAACAACCAATACGACGGCGCTGCCGCTCTCAGCGATGAGCGCGAATTACTCGGCGACGATCAATGGCGTCACCGACACCACTGACGTATTCTCTCTCGATTTACCACGAAATGCTTGGTTCTCTGCCAATCTCACCTCGCCGACGGGACAGGACTTCAACATCGATCTGCTCAACGAGACTTTCGATATTGTCTCGTTCTCAGCGACCAACGCGACCCAAGAAGAGGTCTCAACATCGGCTAACGGCAATGCAAGCGGATTCTATTACATCCGCATCTTGTATTCCTCGGGTTCAACCGGACCTAGAAATTACTCACTGGTCATCGACCTACGTTCGACCTCTGGCTCGATGTCACAGATTGGCTCGACGGCGACCTTGGTCGATGCCGAACACGGAATCTCGACGACGCTGTGTGGCATCGGAACCTGGCAGAATCAAGTCGGCTCGACCTCCTGTAATGCAGCCTCCGCCGGACACTACGTCTACGGAACTGGAGCGACCACGCAAACCGCGTGCACTCCTGGCTATTACCAGCCGAATACCGGTCAGACGACTTGCATAGTCGCCTCGACTGGATATTACGTCCCTAATTCGGGCGCGGTCTCGCAGACCGCGGCCTCGCCAGGTTACTACGTCAATGTCTCCGGATCTTCTTTCCAGCAGGCCTGCGCTGCGGGAACTTACCAGTCATTAGCGGCGCAGACCACTTGCTACGCAGCTACTCCCGGATATTACGTGCCGACAGCCGGACAAGCCAACATGACAATCTGCGATGTCGGCACATACCAGCCGAATACTGGACAGACCTCCTGCATCGACGCAGATCCAGGTAATTATGTCCCAACTCAAGGGGCGACGGCACAGTCCCAATGTTTGGTCGGGACCTACCAACCATATTCGGGCCAATGGTCCTGCCTCAATGCCGACCCTGGGCACTATGTTCCGACAGTGGCCTCCACCTCACAGATTGCCTGCGTGCCGGGGACCTATCAGCCGGCGAGTGGTCAGGACAAATGTGATTCCGCCTCCGCCGGATATTACGTCAATAGCACTGCGGCAGTCAATCAGGATCCATGTTTGCCCGGAACCTACCAACCGAGTATCGGGCAGACCGAATGCCTATCCGCCGATGCTGGACATTATGTCGATACGCAAGCGGCGACGGCTCAGATCGCTTGTTCAGCGGGTTCTTACAATCCCAATACCGGAGCCGACGAAGCCAGCGATTGTATGCTGGCAGATACCGGACACTACGTCGCTCTCGGCGGCTCGGTTGCACAGAATTCCTGCGCAGCGGGGACCTTCGCGGCTAATATGGGACAAATCGCCTGCGATGCAGCGGCTCCAGGGTACTACGTTCCCGATGTCGCCGCTGACGCTCAGATTCCTTGTGCACTCGGATCTTGGCAAGCCTCTCAGGGAGCGACCGAGTGCGCAACCGCCGACCCCGGCAATTATGTCGATGAGCTGGCATCCACAATGCAGACAGCTTGTGCAGCGGGCTCATACAATCCAAACAGCGGCTCGATCGACTCGGATGACTGCATGGCAGCCGACGCTGGAAGTTACGTAGGAAATGATGGCTCAGCCGAGCAATTACTCTGCCCAGCAGGAACCTATCAGCCAGCACCTGGCCAGTCAAGTTGTATCGATGCTGACTTCGGTTACCACGTACCGGCAGATGGTTCGACGGGCCAGATTGGCTGCAGCATGGGGTCCTACCAAGGAGAACGAGCCGGCACAGAGTGCCTAGCAGCTGAGCCAGGCCATTACGTCGATTCTCACTTCGCATCCGCTCAGCAGGCCTGCCTCGCGGGCACATACAATGCTAACAGTGGATCGACCTCGGCTAACGATTGTATTGAGGCAAACCCAGGATATTTCGTCGCTCATACAGGATCATCCGCCCAAGAGGCATGCGAATTCGGAAGCTACCAGCCGAGCGCCGGCTGGTCAAACTGCCTCGTAGCCGACCCCGGTCACTATGTCGACACGATGGCCGCAACAGCCCAAATCGCTTGTGAGGCAGGCAATTACAACCCGAACTCGGGCTCGGTCTCGGCCTCAGCCTGCTCCGATGCAGACCCCGGAAACCACGTGCCTGACCCCGCCTCGTCAGCCCAGATTCCATGTGAGGAGGGCAATTACCAGAACCTCCGTGGGCAGACCGAGTGCAAATCCGCGGACCTCGGTTATTACGTCGATTCCCAGACAGCAACCTCGCAAAACCCGGCCCCGCTTGACTACTACATAGACACCGAAGGAGCGACCGAAGCCCTGCCTTGTCCTAATGGGCAGATGACGATGGTGGAAGCAACCAAGGATGTCAGCAATTGTCACATCGATACCGATGGCGACCGAATCCCAGACTTCCTCGACAGAGACGATGACGGCGACGGTATCGACGATGGTTGGGACCTATGCGATTATGGCTTGATGAACTGGACCAGTACCAAGTTAAACGACTGGGACCAAGATGGCTGCGAGGATACCATCGAGGACGATGACGACGATAACGATGGATACCTCGACGACAATGATGTCCTCCCGTACGACCCCGAAGAATGGCTCGACACTGACGGCGACGGAATCGGCAATAACGCGGATACCGATGACGACGGCGATGGCATTCCTGATCTTGAAGAGCAGAGTCTCGGTTTGGATCCGCTCGTTGCAGACTACGATGGCGATGGACATAACGACAGCATCGATGCTTTCCCCAAGGATCCTGATGAGTGGATTGACACCGACGGCGACGGGGTAGGAGACAATTCTGACAAGTTCCCGACAATCAAATTCTACCAGAATTACGTTCAGGCCTCAATTCATCTTGTGATTGCCCTGATTATCCTCGGCGTCATCGGCTTCAGTGTTCGCATGGGAATGGGCCGAAGCGAGAAACCTGAGGCCGAAGATAGCACGCACGAATTGCATGAGATTGGAGGTGTCGAAGTATGGCTTTCGGCCGAGGATATGCTGGAGGATGACGAACCGGCTCCAGAACCAGAACCGGAGCCTGAATTCACACCACCAGTAGCGATGTTCGATTTGGACTCGGCTCAGCCTTCGTCGGCAGAAGTTGAGGAAGACGAACCAGCGGCCGAGCCGATGGCTTGGGATCTAACTCACGAGGCCGAATTGGAAGAAGAATCTCTCGAAGAGGACTCCGACGGGTCTGACGAGGAAGTATCAGAGGTCGGCGAGCTTGACCTAGGAGCACTACTCGATACGGCCCCGCCACCCAAGCCACGCGTCGAAGCTCCAGAGGATGCTCAAATCAACGAGCATGGACAGAAGGTTTGGCGAGATGCAAACGACGATGTCTGGGTGCAGAACCCCGATGGCAGTCTCCTAAGGCATAATGTGTTGACTGGAGCTTGGGAGTCATACGAGTAGTAAACCGTCCCCGATGGTTTGCGGTGCGACCAGAAGAAGAGCCCCCGTTTCGTTGTGCTTTCCACTGTCGAACCGACTAATTACGCGCGTCGCATTGATAATCCGACACCTTATGCGGGAGTCACCGGTGAGAGAAATGATAGACATTGATAACGAATATATCCCAACAATCGAGGCGAGCGCCCACTGCGATGGACCCTGTGGAGTCTACGACCCAGCGAGTGCTCGAGTAGCCGCTGAGGCGGTTCAATCAATGACTAAGAAAATGGTTGCACTTAGTGAAAGTAGTGCAGATTGCAGTTCTGCATCATACATCAACACCATGAGCCGATACGCAGCAATCAAGGAAGAAGAATCACAGAAGTGTAAGGACGAACTTTTGATTCTCTGGACGGACTTCTTCAAGCCACAGCACCTCGAATCTAACCCCGATCTCCACGATACTTTCTGGCAAGCTGCAAAGCTCTGCTCCGCCTGCAAGGTCGAAGTCTCAGAACAACATGCTCAGGAACTAATGGATGCGGTAGAAGCAATTCACCACCTGTTCTGGGCCGCCAAGGGCCGTGACGTCCCATGGATACGCGCTTCGTGAATGTCGTCGTGAAAGGCGACTCAATGTGGCCGACCCTCTCTGAGGGTAGTACCGTGAGGTTCGAGAGGGTCGAAGCGGAGGCTCTGGAGGTTGGGCAGGTCGTCCTGCTCGATCATCCATTCAGACCTGACCTGCGAATTATCAAGCGGATTCAATCGATTGATGAGACTCAAATCTTCGTTGTCGGCGATAATCCCGATCCGACTGCTAGTGAAGATAGCCATGATTTCGGCAAGGTCAGAGCATCGCTCGTACTCGCAGTTCTCTCAAATTAGAATTGAATTACGTTGGCGCCCCAAGCTAAACCGCCGCCGAAGGCAGCGGTGACGACCAAGTCACCCTCTTTGATGAGCCCTTCATCCATCGCCTCACGCATTGCAATCGGCACACTCGCACCGGCGGTATTGCCGTATTTGTGGAGATTCGTGAAAGTCTTAGACATCGGCAATCCGAGATTATCCATGCCTGTCTTGATGATGTTGATATTTGCTTGATGAGGAATCACAAAATCGACCTCATCGAGTGTCTTACCAACTCTCTCAAGCGCCGCATGGACCGCTTGCGGGAATGCCTCGATAGCAAAGTTCCAGACCGCTCTACCGTCCATGTGGAAGTATTGCATACCCTCTTCGAAGTTGGCGCTGGGGATTGGTACACGGACCCCTCCGGCGGGGATTTCTATGACTCCCGCGCCGCCACCATCACTCATCAGCCACGAGCCTAGGACGCCCTTGCCATCCGCAACCTTACCGAGCACAGCCGCACCTGCTCCATCTCCAAAGAGCACGCACGTCGCTCGGTCCTGCCAATTGAGGATACGAGAATAGATTTCAGAGCCGACCACGAGCACGTGGTCGTAACCCGGTGTCCCGACGAATCGGGCACCGACATCCAATGCATGGACCCAGCCGGCGCAGACGGCATTGATGTCGAATGCGCCGCAATCAACGCAGCCTAATTTGTGTTGAACGATGCCTGCAGTCGAGGAGAGTGGCACGTCTGGCGAGGAGGTAGCGAGGATGACGAGGTCGATGTCCGCGGGGGTGAGTCCAGCATCGTCCAAAGCGAGTTTGCAGGCTTCAACTGCGAGGTCGGAGGTGTGCGTGTCAGCGTCAGCGATTCGCCTCTTCTTCATCCCAGTCTTAGTGGTGATCCACTCGTCGCTAGTCTCGACGATCTCCGCCCAATCCTCATTGCTCATCTCGTGAGGTGGAACATACGCGCCCAGCCCGATGATGCCCACAGATGTCATGCTATCATGCGCTGCGCGGGTGCGACTATCTATCAGTCATTCCGACTTCAATCGTGCTTGAGACAGATGTTCATCGGTTCAGAGAAGAATCCGAGACTCCAGCGGCCGCCCTCTCTGCCAACGCCGCTGTCCTTGACACCGCCGAAGGGCACGCGCAAGTCGCGGTGCAACCATGTATTGACCCAGACCATTCCGGTGTCAATCGATTCGGCGACGCGACGTCCTTTGTCGAGGTCGCCTGTCCAAACGCTTCCAGCTAAGCCGTAGCGGGTATTGTTGGCAATAGCTACGGCTTCTTCCTCGGTCTCGAATCGGTGAATCGTCACGACCGGTCCGAAGATCTCCTCGGTAGCGCAGCGGGCGTCGGGTGGAAGTCCTGCAAT
>CAXGBP010000012.1:0-10464 GCA_964007685.1 uncultured Candidatus Poseidoniales archaeon
ATTGAGGGGGTCGAATCCAGTTGTCCCCTCCCAAACCTCCGGATCGAAAAGGCGTACGTTGAGATGGGCGGATCGCATTGCACCGAAGCCTAGTCCGAGGGTCCAACCAAATGGAGCACTGGCTCTTAGTCCAACGGTTCTTGGGCGCCCGAGCAAAAATAGAGCGAATGCTGATTCGGCCATTCCTATGACCAGTGCAATTATCGAGACCTCGAAGATATTGACCGATGCCTCACGGATATTTGCAAGGATTAGGCCATCGATTACAGAAGCAGCGAGGACTCCGGCTACGAGTCCGAAAAGTAGTGTCTTCACCGCACCCGAGAGGTCGTAAAATCCAGTCATTCGAGCGATGGTCCCTCGCCATCCGACGTAGATTCCGAGTAAGCCTATGGCGAATGCAAGTTGCATCTCCCACATCGCAATGGGGACCTGCGCCATGTTCCGCCCACACCGCCCCCGCTTTCAGTGCAACGCACGGTGAGCCGCGTAATTGCTGGATTCCAGCGCTGAGGATGAAGTGTCGCAGACGCTCAGCGCCGCGATTTGCAACCAATAACGTTCAAACCACACGCTTCGGACCCACAAGTCATGGCACTCGAGGGTCTGAAGCGTAAGATCCTCGGCTCCATCGGCCTGCTCAAGGGCAAGAGGGAGATTGACGAGGAAACAGTGCGTGAATTGTCCCGCTCCCTTAGACGAGCCCTTCTGGAAGCCGATTTCAATGTCAGGCAGGCCAAGGAGCTGACTGAGCGTATCGAAAGCCGGCTGATGGAAGAGGAAGCTCGCCCAGGCGTCAAACTCGAAACTCACGCAATGAATCTGATTTACACCGAGCTAGTCCGCTTGCTCGGTCCCGCTCGCGAAATCAAGCCTCACAATGAGACTGTCTTGATGGTCGGTCTCTACGGTCAAGGTAAGACCACGACGACCGCAAAGGTTGCTGAGTGGTGGCGCCGTAAGCATGGCGTCAAAGTAGCCGTCATCGAAGCCGATGTCCATCGACCCGGCGCCTACGCCCAACTGCAACAACTCCTCGAAGACTCACCTGTCGAAGTCTACGGAGAACCAGACGAGACTGACGCTGTCAAAATCGTTCGAAATGGAATCAAGGCCGTCGGTACAGCCGACGTTCTGATTATCGACACCGCCGGTCGTGACAGTCTCGATGAAGAATTGCGCGAGGAACTTGTTCGTATCGCAGAAATCGCCAACGCCACCGAGCGTTTTCTCGTAATCGATGCGCAAGTCGGCCAAGCCGCCGGCCCCGTTGCCCAAACCTTTCACGACCTAGTCGGAGTCACCGGAACTGTCGTCACAAAACTCGACGGAACTGCTCGTGGAGGCGGCGCCCTCAGCGCTGTCGCCGTCACTGGCGCGCCGATTGTCTTTGTCGGAGAGGGCGAGCGTATCGGCGACCTCGAGAAGTTCGAATCTGACAGATTCATCTCTCGACTTCTCGGTATGGGCGATATTCAAGGCCTGATCGACCTAGCTCCCGAAGACCTCGATCAGGAAGAGGCGATTCGGCTCACTCAGAGGCTGATGTCGGGCAGATTTACTCTCAGAGATATGTACACTCAAATGGAAATGATGAGTCGAATCGGAACAGTCGATCGTATCCTTTCTCATCTGCCGGATGGGATGTTTGGGATGGGTGCGATGTCCGCAGGTCAGAAGAAACAAATGCAGGCGAATCTTGCAAAGTATCGGGTGATTATGGATTCGATGACACAGCAAGAAAAGGACGAGCCAACACTCCTAAAATCGCAACGAATTCGACGTATCGCCCGAGGTTCTGGCACCACTGAAAAGGACGTCAAAGAACTACTCAACCAATGGAATCGAAGCCGGAAAATGATGCGCGGAATGAAGGGAGATAGGCGCATGAGAAAGCAGATGAAATCGATGATGGATGTCGATGATCTCGACCTTGACATGGGGTGAAAATTTGCAACGGCGCTTCGCCATCATCGGCCATCTCGCGCCGAGTTCAGGCAAGTTAAATCTCAATGATTTAGCAGGCGAATCAGGCCGTATGGACGTGCTCGTGAGGGTAGTAAATGCGGCTCTTTTCGTCTCCCACGGGATTCGCCGAGATACACACGTTACACTCCTCCTTTGCGGCGGCCCTGGGCCTGATAGGAGAATTTGGTTCAATGGTGAGACGCTCGCCGGCGTTAGGCCGGATGAGCGATCGATTGCTGGACAAATCAAAGCTATTCTCAAACGTCCAGTCCCAGCAATCGGTACATTCGACGAAGTCACACAAGGCATTTTCGACACGGGTGGAGGGCTTGCTGAAACTCTTACCGAATGGGGGCGCGAGGGAGTTCAATTGCACGTCCTCGATGCCGGTGGAGAATCTCTTGATTCCGTAGTTGAAAGTGAACGAATTGGCTTTTTACTATCTGACCACTTACCTTTGACGGATACGGAAATTCAGATGACTGCGGGGCTGCCGAGGGTCAGTTTGGGTGCTGATTGGTTGCAAGGTCATGCCTGCGTGACTATCGTTCATCACGCTCTTGATTCGCGGTGAATCATTCCTCGAGCCAGAAGGGGAATCCATTTGTTCCCGGCTGAGTGGCTGCTGCTAACAGGCGCTGTGAAATGCCCAGAGGGTGATTCACCGGCCAACAGGAAAGTGGCGTTATTGCAACCGCTCCATCATTGACGGCATTGCAGTCTGTATCGGGAATGTCTTCGTCTTCGATGCGAGCGGCGCCGACTTCGTAGGCAACACCGAGATGCTCGGTGTTGGACATATCGATTGCATTGTGATACCAACGCACGCCCAGAGAAACAGTGCGGAAGCCGTTGGTCCAAGTCTCGGGTGCGTTGATGTTCAACATCAAATCGCCATTACAGAATGAATCGATGATTAGTTCGCGCTCATCTGCTCCTTTCGGCCTAGTGCGCGAGCCATTCGGTCGAAGCAGATTAGTTGCCTCCTTCGGCAGGATACGCACCGCCGCCTCAATCACTTCGATTGTCGCTTCAACAGATTGCTCGAAATCGCTGTGCTGGTAGGTTGAGAGGCTCGTAGCGACCGCTGGCATTCCGTAGAGTCCTGCTTCGCGAGCGGCGGAAACTGTTCCTGAATGCATGACATCGACAGAAAGATTCGGGCCTTGATTTACTCCAGAAATGCAGAGGGCCGGCTTCATCTCTGGCGCCCAATGAGCTAATCCTCCGTCAAGAGCAACAATGGCACAATCGCACGGAGTGCCGTCCAAAGAAAACATTCGCAAAGGTGGCCCATCAGAACTGCCTAGGTCAGCTGCAATATCCGTGCGCTCGACAAATTTGAGATCATGGCGCAGAGAGATGCGCATTCCAGACGCTGATTGCTCGCGCGCAGGAGCCATCACAACAATTGGAAAACCGCGCGCATGAAGCCCCTGAATCAAGACATGTAAGCCAGGAGCTTCGATCCCGTCATCATTGGTCAGGAATAAACATGGACGAGACACGGACCGCCCACCCAGCGTGAGTACATCAATCGACGGGTTCAATCGAATTGTCAGATTCACCCTCAAGAGTAACCAAAGCCAAGCCTGCAACCATCAACAAGCCTCCGATAAGAGTCCAAAGACCAGGGACGTTATCGACTCCAACAACCCAACCAATCACCGAACCAATCACCGGTTCCATAATCAAAATCATCGATATTGTGAGAGGAGGTATCCATCGCAGTACAGCGTTTATCCCAGTGTGGCCGGCGAGACCCGGGCCTAATGCAAGGTAAGCAACATAGCCAACCCAAGCAGCGCTAACCCAACCAAAAGCACCAGTCATTTCTGCCAAGTCAAATGTCATACCCTCTGCGAAAATTGCCCATCCAGTAAGCAAAACTGCTGAGACGGCGGTGACTGGGAAAGCGTAGAGGAATAAGGGCATCCAGCCACGAACCATTCGTCCGATAACGAGGTAACCTACGACAGTCACCGCTCCAAGAAACGCCAAGAAATCACCATACAAACTCACTCCTGCTTCCTCACCACCGCCACCGACTACTACCGCAGCACCCACAAATCCAACCAAAGCCCCTACTGATTGCATGCGAGTAGCAGGTCGGCGCAATAGCCACAGTCCGACGATAATGACTAGCGGATGCGCCGTGACAAACAAAAGTGAGTGAGTAAGAGTTGTCAAATCAAGCGATACTAACCAAGTTCCGAAGTGTAAGGCGAGGCACAACCCAGAGGCACAAAGCAAGCCGAGAGAACCCCGCCAATCGTGACGCAGAGCAGCGTCCGCGCGTGAGTATTGCAGCAAAAATCCAGGCAATAACACTAGTGAAGTCGCCTGCAAACGCCAAGCCGCTTTCGTCAGCCCTGCTACACCCTCAATCATCTCGAAGACCGCCCCTGCACTCGACACTGCAAACAATGCAATGCCCATGATTAACCAAGCATGAAGCGGAATTTCGGAGGATTCCGATGACATCAGGACAACTCCGCATCGAGCACAGCCGCGCCCGAGTCGGAATCTCCGTCACCGCTAGATCCGAGGATGCCAGCCTGCCGGAAGAGAGCGTAGATTAGGAGTCCGAGCAACACATTCAGAATTAGGAAGCTGGCGAAGCGGATTACCGGCCAGTTGTCAATTGCTCCAATGGCCGACTCGTCGAGAGCTGCTAGAATCGCTGCCTCGACACCGTAGAACGCCTCCCCAGTTAGTGCACCTGCAGCGATCATGAAAGTGAAAAGAAGCATCAATGCACGCTTTTTCTCAGCCGCACCTGCACCTTCGAGAGCACGAATCGCAGCCACCTTCGGTGCCAACTTCTTCTTCTCCCACCAATCACGTCCAGCACCACCGATCAGCATCGGGAAGGTTATTGGCGTCGGCAAATACATTCCAAGACCGAACGAAGTGCCCATTCCAGTGGCCCATTCGACGAAAGCACCTAGCAAGAAGCCAAGTCCAAGTGCGGTCCAATTTCCTTGACCTTCAGCCAAAATCAACGTGAAAGTAGCAAAGGCATTTGCCTGTGGTGCTTGTAGGTCTATGCTTCCGTCGGCGAGTAGTTTCGACAGGCCGATTGCTACCGCAGCACCCAGAATAGCGCCCGGAACCACACCCATGATATTGCCTTTAGAAATGTGATAAGGCCGAGTTCCGATGTACAAACTATTCTTGTAATCTCCAACTACGGTTCCGCTCATCGAAATTGCCGAACCAAATACAGTCGTCCCAACCAAGGCAATCATCACTGATTCCTCCTTGTTCAGCCCGACATCAACATTCAAGAAAATCAACAAAAGCATCAACAAGACGATGAAAGAAGTACCAGAAACAGGTTCGATTCCCGTTTCACCCATAACACGAACTGCAATTGCTCCCAAAAGGAAGGTCGTGCTAAGCAGAATGATACCAAATATCAGTGAGGGTAAAACTGGGAATCCACCAAGAACGAAGATCAGAATCATCGCACCGAAGGCAATCAACATGAAGATTGGAATGTGTGAAAGTGGCCATTCATACCAGCCACGCCCCTCGATGAACTCCTCGCCCTGCTCTCCGGCGAAGGCACGCGCGATATCTCCGAAAATCCCCTTGAATGTCGGCGCCATCTTCAACAAACCAATGATTCCGCCGCCAAGAATCGAACCAATGGCAACCGTCCGCACAATGCTTGCGAATGCCTTCCATTGAGCCGCAGGATATTCTGTGACGTTGACATACCCACCGAACTCACCTCCCGGCATTGGAGCCGACGGGTCATAGACAGGAACATCCATCACAACGACAAGAGGAATGAGGTAGAACCAAGCGACTATCGAGCCGAGGTTGACGAGGAAGGCGACACGGAATTTCATGAACCAACCAATGGCGAGAAGTGTCGGACTCATTTCGATTCCAAGGAATGTGTAAGAAAACGGATTACCCGGCTCATACAGTGTGATTCCATTGGCGATTGCATGCCCATCAGACAACTGGCTTGGCTGATGTATCCAACGCTCAGTATAGACTGACGCGACACCCCACTCCTCTCCGGAAAGCGTCATTGCGAGCCAATCTGCTAGACTGCTTGGGATGTTGGCAACCTTGTTTGACCACTTGATTGGATAGTCGATGATGAACATGAATACCATCGTAAAAACTGTCCAAATTCCAACCGTTTTCAGAGATTCTCTCGCTGCATCGGCAGCTCCCGTGCTGACGTCAGAAGATATGTCCAGCATCTTCAGTGTAGCCTCGAAACCGGGCATCGGTAGAGGATCTTCAACCAACCAAACACGTCTGAAGATGATGAAATACATCACTCCGAGGAAGCCAGCGAACATACTGGCGATGATTCCGATGAAAGCAATTTGGAAGGTATCGACGGAAGTAATGAGAAATACATCGCCTAATTTGTAATCGTCTGAATATGCTAACAAGAATATCGCTGGGAAAGTGAAGATGAATCCTGTTGAAGCATGGGTTGCTCCTGTGGTCGCAGAAGTCGAGATGTTGACTTCAGAAGGTGACCATTGCAGTGCCATTCCAGTAAGATATGCGACATACCAGGCAGCGGAGACTGCTAGGCCTATCTTCAAGCCGATGTAAGCAGTCACTCCGCTGAACACAGCTCCAATCAAAATTCCAACAAGTACCTTCTTGCTATCCCAATGAGAGACCTCGAAGGATTCGTTGAGATTCTTCTCTTCGAGGTATTGTTCGAGGACACCGGTGTTGAGATTGTTGTACATGTCCTCGTCGAGCCAAGAGAGAGTTCCTTTCTCGATGGCCTCCAATCCAGAAGGCGTCACCGGCTGTCGATAGGCAGAACGCTTGACGCCGGACATGGTGTTCCCAACTGTTCACGGTCGCTGAAAGCCGCTTATACTTCGGGGTTGAACTCTTGTTCAATCCCGCTGAATAGCGAGGTAGAGTGCGATTTCAGTGGTCACGAGTAATCTTGTATCGGCCCATGGCCTCAACCCATTGAATCTCGCCGCCAGGTTGCAAGTTCAAGCCCTCCTCGAGGGGGAGGATGAGAGTAGCGTAGGTCTTGTTGTCCATTGCGTGAACCTCATTGCCCTGAACGTGGGTGATGATTGCAGAGCCCTTCTCGAGCAACGGCACCTGGATATTGTCCGTCACGGTGCCGACGTGAGATCGCTTTTGCTTTGTGAAGAGGTCTTCTAATTCGAGGCGAGCTTTTGCGCTGCCGTGCTTGCCTGGCTTTGACTTGGAAATGCTGAGGATCTTGAATGCGCTCTCGTCGATAGCGACGTAGCGGCCGACCTTGAGTGTTCGAATCTCGACGCGGGATGTTCCGGGCATTTACTCACCTATGGAACGAGCCCGATGCTCCGTCTTATGATGATTGTGCGAGATACCTCACGCACTGGATGTCGTAGGTTGATTCAGCAATGAATCATGGCGAGAGCTTACGCTCAATTCTCGTTGTACCCAAAGGTAGGGTCCCAGGCCGAGGACCGGAGTCCCCGGCCTGGGGTTTTCGTCGACTGAACTGGGTTCAGTCGTCCTTTCGGCGGCCTGCAAGGCCGACGCCGATTGCCGCTCCTAGGAGCGCCAGAGTCGAGATGATTCCTGTGAATCCAGGGACGTTCTCGCGGAAGTTGTCGAATCCTGTGTTGGTCTCAGTATTTTCAACAACTGTCTCATCGACGCTGTCATCGATTGCATCGCAGATTCCGTCTTGGTCGTAATCGACTGGAACACTGTTCGCGTTCTCAGGGTTCGAACCGCACTGGTCCTCATCCGCATCCGAGTGTCCATCGCCGTCGTCGTCGGTGTCGGCATTGTTGCCGATACCATCGCCGTCAGTGTCAATCCACTCGGTGATGTCGTATGGGAACGCATCGCTAACGTCTGGGGAACTGTCACCATCGTCGTCGGTGTCGGAATTGTCGCCAACTCCGTCGCCGTCGTAGTCAGAAGTCTCCTGTGGGTTCAGTGGGAAGGCGTCGTCGACATCAGCGACTCCGTCGCCGTCATCGTCCTCATCGGTGTTGTCACCGATGCCGTCCTCATCGCTGTCGATCCACTCAGTGGCATCCGTTGGGAAGTCGTCGATTCCGTCATTCACGCCATCGCCATCGTCGTCGGCGTCAGAGTTGTCACCCTGACCATCGCCGTCGAGGTCGGACCACTCGGATGGGTCCTCTGGGAACGCATCATTCACGTCAGCGTGACCGTCGCCGTCGTCGTCGTCGTCGGCATTGTTGCCGATTCCATCGCCGTCGTCGTCAGCCCACTCGCTTGAGTCGAGTGGGAATGGATCTGCAACGTCTGCAACACCATCGCCGTCGTCATCTGGGTCCTTGTTGTCGCCCAGCATGTCGCCGTCGGTGTCGTCCCACTCACTTGCGTCAAGTGGGAAGGCATCGTTCGCATCTTCAACTCCGTCATCGTCGTCATCGGTATCAGCGTTATCGCCAGTTCCGTCACCGTCAGTATCGACCCACTCATTCGCGTCGAATGGGAATTCGTCAAGACCATCGGTCACACCGTCATCGTCGTCGTCGGCATCAGCGTTGTCGCCTGTTCCATCGCCGTCGTTATCGCCGATCTCACTCGCATCGAGTGGGAACGCGTCGGTGTCGTCATCGACTCCGTCGTTGTCGTCGTCGCTGTCCATGACATCGCAGATGTGGTCACCCTCGAAGTCATCCGGTGTCGAGGTGGCTACTAGCGGATCAGATCCACAGGTTGTCTCTTCGTCGTCACTCCATGTGTCGTCGTCGTCATCCTCGTCGATGGTGTAGTCAGCTGGGTCACAAGCGGTGCCGTTCAAGTTGGTCGCGCCTAGGTTGTCAGCCAATCCATCGCCATCTGTGTCGAGGCTGAGACACGGATCGAGTGGATCCACGTCATCATCGTCGAGCACACCGTCGTTATCGTCGTCGGTGTCAAGGTTCGTGAAATATGATGGCCACGAGACTGTAACGTCGTCAAGCCAGACTGTGTCGGCATTTCCAGAGATGATGGAGTCCTTGAAGTAGACCCAGTGGAAGTCGTGGGTTCCTGCAACCACATTGTGCGTGTAGGTTCCAGAAGTCAATCCGGACCAACGAGCCACGTATCCTGCAGTGCGAGTACAACTTGTCGTGTCGACGCAGAATACTAGGAAGTCCCAGTTGCCCTCAGTAGATACATCGTAAGCGAAGCTAATCGAAGCCATGTCGGCGATTCCGTCACCATCGGTGTCGGTATCATTGATCATGTTCCCTACAGTAGCAGTCAGCCATGTGTGCTGGCTGTCCGCGACGTCTCCGCTCTCAGCCGAATACATTCCACTGATGACGTTCGTGCTCTGGGCGAACCAAAGCGCGTCACCCGAAGTTGACCAGAATCCACCTATTGAGCCAGACTCGAAGTCGCCCTGGAATTGGGCAGGTGCGGTGTAATCAGCGATTCCGTCTCCATCAGTGTCGACAGACATTGTGCTGTCGAATGGGAAGGCGTCGTCCACATCGAGCACTCCATCGTTATCGTCGTCTGGGTCAGTGTTGTCTCCAGCACCGTCACCATCGTGGTCGAAGCAATCGGCTGGGTCGTTCGGCAACTGATCTACAGTGTCGTTGCAGCCGTCATTGTCGTCGTCATCGTCAGCATTGTCGCCGATTCCGTCACCATCTGCATCAGTGGTCTCGTTCGGATCGAGTGGGAACTCGTCGTTGAGATCGTAGGTTCCATCGTTGTCGTCATCGGTGTCTTGGATGTCACAATATCCGTCACCATCGCTGTCTAGGTACTCCGCAGCATCAAGCGGACAGTCGTCATTAACGTCGAGGTGTCCGTCGTTGTCGTCATCTGGGTCTGTGTCCAGTCCGTCAGACTTGACCACCACGTTGTCGAGGTATATCACCTCTGAACCGGAGTTCGAAGCGAATTCGACAAGTAGGTATCCTGTGCCATCGACCTCGCCTGCGACTGTCGTCCAAACTCCTTCGTATGCTGGGAAGTCGGTGTCTATGTCGTAGCCGTTAGTGTCGAGGAGAACCGTTGTTGTGGTTCCAACCCAAGAGACTGTGATGTAGTCAGAGTTCTCCCAGCCCGTGCTCGCAACGAATAGGTCGAGTGATACATGGTCTGCGTCACTTACTGATCCGCTCATCCACTGGACGATTCCGTCTGTGTCTGACATCTGATATCCTTGGTCGCCGTCTGTGAAAGCACCGACAGTCGAAGCATAGTTCGTGACACCGAAGTAGTCACCGTCAGTCAAACCGTTGCTACCGGTCGAGATGTATGAAGCCGTGTAGCCGAGGTCGCCCGGGGTTACGGTTGCTGAGAATCCGACCATCTGGTAGCTCGCGCCACCAGTGAATGGATCGGCATCCTGCGACCAAGTGTAAGTTCCAGCCTCAGTCCATGGACCCCATGCAACTCCACCGTTGCTAGCCCAGTCAGTGTAGTAGTCACCGTCGTCAGCTGCCATCAGCAGGTGACCTGATGGACCTGTTAGGGACATTGCGTGGTACGCGTATGTGTAACCGG
>CAXGBP010000013.1:0-10343 GCA_964007685.1 uncultured Candidatus Poseidoniales archaeon
GGCAGCGAGTTGGAGTAGCCAGGTTATCTCGTCGGGCTCATAACCCGGAGACCGGCGGTTCAAATCCGCCACTCGCTACCATTCCCTTCACACATAGCGCGCGCCTGATATTACAAAAGTGAATGAAAACTGAAAGTGAACATTCAAGTGACTGCGCGGCTGTTGCAGTGTAATTCACTTTCAAAATAAGTTTAGGGGTCCTTCTGTTCTTCATATACCGTCAAATCCAGACCATCACTATACAACAGGTGAGAAGTATGACTGAGAAGACAGCAAGTGAGAAGTTAGATGATGATAATGAGTCGATAGTTATCGATGTGGATGAGGAGCAGGCAACGATCGAAGATCTGCCGGGCGTGGGTCCAGCGACCGCAGAGAAGTTGCGGGAAGCGGGATTCGAAGAATTACTAGCAATCGCAGTGATGAGCCCGAATGAATTGGCTGAGCAAGCCGAGCTGGGTGAGGCCGTATCTTCGAAAATCATCCAGGGCGCCAAGAAGATGGCTAACATCGGCGGCTTCATATCAGGAAACAAATTACTCGAGCGCCGCCGTCAGGTACAGAAACTGACCTCCGGATCAGGGGCTCTCGACGAGTTGCTTGGTGGAGGATTTGAGACTCAAGCTATCGTCGAAGTCTACGGCGAGTTCGGCAGTGGAAAGACACAGATTGGTCACCAACTCGCTGTCAATACGATTCTGCCTCTTGAGCAGGGTGGGTTTGATGGTGAAGTATTCTACATCGACACCGAAGACACCTTCCGACCCGAGAGGATTGCACAGATGTGCGAGGGTGTCGGGCTCAACTCGGATGCCGTCCTCGATCGCATCCACGTCGCACGAGCATACAACTCAGCCCACCAGATACTGCTCGTTGACGAGATCAAGAAGCTCTCGAAGAATCTCGATGTGAAACTCATCATCGTTGATTCGCTGACGAGTCACTTCCGTGCAGAATATGTCGGACGAGGCATGCTTGCACCACGACAACAAAAACTCAATCGACACATGAAGGAGCTCAAGCAACTTTCAGATATTCACAATGCTCTGGTTCTCGTAACCAACCAAGTCATGTCGAAGCCAGACTCGATGTGGGGTGACCCAACGAGAGCCATCGGAGGCCACATTGTTGCTCACGCCAGTACATTCCGTCTCTACCTCAGGAAGTCGAAGGGAGGGCGAAGGATCGCCCGTCTCGTCGACAGTCCTAACCTACCTGAGGGAGAGGCAGTGTTCACCGTGACTGCCGAGGGTCTCAGGGATTGATTCCTGCCTGGCCCTCGGGGTCCGAGTGTGTATCGAACCACTGCTTGAACAGTATGGTCGATATCGCATAGGCGACTGCCATGATGACGAATGGAGTGCGGTAGTCTCCTGATGCCATCAGAGTCGCCCCCAGATATCCTGCGATGGCCATCAGGCCAGCGCTGAAGAAGCGAGAGATGCCTACGAAAGTAGCTCTCTCGCTGATCTCGAGTTTGCTCATAGTGAATGCCTCCATCACGGGGTTCGACATGTTGAACAGAGTATTACGCAAAACCCAAGCCAATCCCGCTATCGATACGACCGTTGTCGGCGTTGCGAGTTCGGGTGCAAAACCAATCATCAGAATGAAAGGGATCGCGGCCAAACGTGTCCAAATGATTGTCGTAACCTCGCCGAGTCGGTCGACAACGAGAGGCACGAGGAATGCACCAATTGACAGTGCCAATGACGATGCCGCGTAAATCATTCCAATCTCGTGTTCGTGCGCCTGAATGGAACCATGTTCGTGGAAGAAGACGTTTCCTAGGCGCACTACAAATCCAGCACCCAGGCCGATGAAGGCTGATACAATTACGAAGTGCTTGATGGTGATTGGATTCTTGATACCGCTAAACAATCCACGCCCCGTCTCCTTCTCCTCGGCTGGTATATCCAACTTCTTCAGAAGAACGGCTGGAATCAGGGAGAGGAACCACCATCCGATAGCGAATTGCACAGCCAATCGGTAAGCCTCGATGGTGCCGATGTCATACACATCACCTAGGTAGGCTGGGAGGAATCCAGCAACAATTGCTCCCATCATTGCAGCTAATGTTCTGAATCCTGAACCGACTGCGAAGAGGTGAATTCTTTCGCTCGGTTGAGAATTTTCGGCCATGAATGGAACCTCGGTTACGTGGTGCAGCGACCCGAAACCGGAAGCGATTGCTGAGAAAGCCAGAATAGTCGTTGGATCTTCACTGGTAATCAAAATCATTGAGCAGACAGCGCCGCCGCCATCTCCGATAATGAATCCCCATTTTCTATCGAGGCTGTCTGCTAACTTGCCGGCTGGAATTGATGAGAGAGCGCCGGCAACCCCCATAACTGCGATACGCAAGCCGATGAAAGCGATGCCAAGTTCGGGCAGAATCAGAAGTAGATAGAGATTGAATAGAACTTCCCAAGCTCCGTGAATGACATCCATTCCGAATATGTGAAGCAAGTACATTCGGGCGTTCCAGCTGAACTGTTTGACGCGTCCGAAATAACTCAGTTCATCTTCCAAATCGGCACCTCAGACGGGAATCTCCGTGAGGGCGTTGTCAATCTCACCGATGAGACTGTCGAGATGCGACTCTGAGAAAGAAAGTGTGAGACCGCTGGCCTCGAATAATTCGGTCAAACCACGCGTATAGCCCAATGCGAGTCCAGATTTGTAGCGGGCGAGGGCGTCTTGTTCGTCGCGTCGGTGGTATTGCCACATTTGCAGCGCTCCGAGTTGGGCGATTCCGTATTCGACGTAGTAGAATGGCACTCCGAAGAGGTGACCCTGACGCTGCCAAGAGACTTCTCTAATGTCCTCGAACCCATTCATGTCCACCTTTGGTCCGAAACGCTCGCTCAACTCCAACCACTTTTCCGCTCGCTCTTCCCTCGTGTGCTCTGGGTTGGCGTATATCCAGTGTTGGAAGGCGTCGATGGTTGCAATCCATGGCATCAGCGCGATGATGTCTTCGAGGTGGCTTCTGCGGGCTCGATTTGCCTCCTCGGAGTTGTAGAACTGTTCCCATAGAGGGTGCGTGAGCAATTCCATCGACATCGATGCGACTTCTGCAAATTCAATCGGAGCATCGCGCTCATGGATGAGGTCTAGGTGTCCAGAATAGAAGGAATGGAAGGCGTGTCCAGCCTCGTGAATCATTGTCTCTACGTTACGCTGCGTACCTGCTGCGTTCATGAAAATGAATGGAATGCGGCTTTTCTGCAGGTAGTATTGGTAACCCCCCGGTGCCTTCCCCTTTCGGCTTTCAAGGTCAAGGCAATCATTCGCATCGAGTAGGTCGAAGTAATTGCCTAATTCATCTGACATCGTGTGGAAGATGCTTGAGCAGCCGTCAACCATCTCCTGCACTTCCTTGAAGGGCTGGAGAGGGGGGCGTCCGTGGATGTCCACGCCCATGTCCCACGGACGGAGAGCGTCGAGGGAGAGTGCTTCGCGTCGCTCCTCGTCTGTGCGGTGGCGCAGTGGCTGGCAGATCGCTTCGATTGAGTTGTGAAATTCGAGGCAGTCCTCGATTGTATAATCGAAGCGATGCATTGCTGCGAACATGTATTGTTGATATCCCTCAAATCCAGCGTTGGTTGCAATTTTATGACGGATTGCAATCAGTTCGTCGTAGATTTCTGAGATTCGCTCGTTGTCTTCGTAGCGTCGCTCTGCTACCGATTTCCACGCTGCTTGGCGGATTTCTCGGTCAGTATTCTCTAGATATATTGCCATCTGAGCGAAGGTCTTCTGCTCTCCATCGAATTCGACCATCTGAGCTCCACAGATCTCGTTGTATTCGGTGACAAGTTTGGTGGCTTGGGTCTGCAGCGGGATGTTCTCTTCGCGGAAGATTTCGATATTCGTTGTGAGACCTTTGATGAGAATTTCGTAACGTTCTGGTAATTCACCAACCGCATCGTGTTCGACGATGCGCCGGTTGAGGATATCGCTGTATTCAGAGAGTTTAGGTTCGACATTTTCGACGAAGTCCATCCAGGCCTTTTGGATGGCTTCGTCGTCGGTATGACAGGTCATGTCGATGTACAGTCTCGCCCTGGCTTCTGAGATTATTTCTGAGAGCGCAGACCTATCGGAAATGAATGTCTTGAGGCAACCAGCACAACTCAGAGTGCGGTCACGTAAATCGTTCATGTGTGGTTCAATTGCAGGCCAAGACGCGCCGTCTAGGTCATCGGAAACGAAGCTCATGTTACTCCCTCACTCATTGCGAGTCGGCTGTGGTCCAGTAGGGTGAGGGCCTTCTTGGCGGCTGTATTTTTGCCGCTTCCACTTGGCTGCATCTGAATGGGTTTTCTCACGAATTTCTTCGATAGCTTCGTGCTCGGGGTTCTCTCGTTCAATCCAGCAGGCGGTGCAGTAGCGTTTCCCCTCGTGGTCGACAAAGTTGCTTGGTGTGCACCCTACGCTGCAGACTGTGCAGGTTCTGAATCCGTGGAATCTTGACATGTTATCGCGCAGCCGGTGGGGACTCACGCCTATCAGTTTGACCCCAGAGGGGTCAATTCAGGAGGTCAGCCATGGCTGCGTGAACAAGGAAGGCGGATTCAAGATTTGATGTGTCTGAGCCTCCCTCGGATGTTGTGTAGCCGAGTCTGTCGAGGCCGTCTTGAGTTGGGAGTGGGCGCCTCGAAATTAGTTCTGACTTGAGGTGGAGCATCAATCTCTGAGCCTCAATTGTTGCATTGTTGAACGATTCTCGCGGGATCTCTACAACTTCCTTTGCCTCTGAGTCATAGGGGTCCACTCCGCCGAAATCTGGAAGTTGAACAATCCATGCCGATTGGTCACCTGAGCGTAGGCCTGCCCTCTCGAAGGCGATCTTGATCTGGTGGGTTCCGGAGATTAATCGCAGAAATTCTGTGTCTACGTTATTCCCTACCATTTCGTTTCGAAGTTCTCTTCGCCTGAGTGATTGCCAGGCTGTCCATAGGTGGGTTTCGCTGGCTGCAGCATCGAATGCCATCAGCAACCAGCGTTCGCTCGGCCGCCACTCGTTGAAGACGCCGACGATAGTTCTCGGGTCATCAAGAGGCTCGCTAAATCGAATTCCCCAGGCCGGGAACCAAGGAACCCTGTGTTCATCAGCCATGGGCGGCGATGACTTCTGACTGATGAAGACTACAGGTCAGCGCCGTCGACGAGCCGAGCGCGCTGCGGCTTCGACCACGTTATCGACGAGCCGCGGACTCCACCCTCGCAAGTCGGCGAGTCTATTGCGGTCTTTCTCAGTCAATGCGGCGACATCGGCTGCGTTCTCCACGCCGAGCAAATTTACCATCTCACGAGCCCTTGTTCGCCCGACTCCGCGGATGGAAACTAGGCCTAGAAGGTCAGCTCGACAGCCGTGGCGAACTCTTCTGTGAATCTCCCCTACGAATTCGATCAGAGCCTTGTGTTGAATCGGATCCATGCGTCGCAGTTCATCGTCCTCAACGAGGATTTCTCTCATTGCGAAGAGTAGCCACTCGGCGAGGTCGACTCGGCTGCGAACATCTCCAGGTTGGACGCTCCAATTCTTCTCCAGATCCTCCATTCTCGATTCGTTAATCCAATCTTCGAGAACTAGTACTCCCTTCATCCTCCTCTCGCTATCTGAATCGATGGGTTCCGAGAGGAATTCACGTTGATGTGAGTGGATGGCAGCGTGAATCCTCTCGATATCGTCCTTCCTCGGCCATAGGGCGAGGAAGTCTGGGGTACAAGCGACGAGATGAATCAGGCTGAGTGGAGACACCTGATGGACATCATCAGTTCCGTTCATCACTCGCATCGCACCTTGCAGCCCATCGTGGATCATACGGCCAGAGATTGGATTCAGATAGAGTCGGGCGACTCTCTGGCCGAGAGCTGTAGCGGAGTAAGTCATCGAAGCGGAATCAGGCAGAATCGGCTCGGCAGTGACCCGCTGGCTTGCCTTTGCGAAGCCGAAGATGGCCGGTCCTTTTCTTGCAGTTAGACCGCTGGGTGCTGGCGACTCAGACTTGGAAATCTCTAGGCCAGAAACGCTCGCGGTTGTCCGAGCCCATTCCGGCATCTCGTCCTGCCATTCCTCTGGTTCCTCCGGCGCCTCTTCGCGTTGCTTGATTCGGGAGAGAACCTCCGCCGATTCTCCGTCTCTGGTAATCATTCCATTATTGGTAAGCCAACCGATTACATCGTCGAGTCGAGAATCAAGCATCTGTTCTTCCATATGTGTGGCGAGGAAAGTTTCCGCGAAAAATCGAGTCACAGCATCCCTATCTCTGATTCCTCCTGTTGCCATTATCGAGAGCAGGTGAGTGAGTAAGGCTGGGTCTTCTTCTGGCCTCATCGCCGAGGGGTTGGCGAGTTTCGAGGTGACTTCTTCTGGCTCGCTTAGCATGTACATCTCGACGATGTTGAGTTCATCGCTCTCATCTTTAGCAAGAATCCAAGCATCGCCGGCATCGTCGTACTTTGGCCGGCCGGCTCTACCGAGCATCTGCCTGATTTCCATTACTGGCAGAGGCATCGAACCTCCACCGGCTGAGCTCCAGCGGCGGTGGTCGCGGATGATTACCCGGCGTGCAGGTAGGTTGACTCCCTGAGCTAGAGTCGGCGTGGCAACAATTCCGAGCAGAATTCCTTCTCGAAAGGCTTCCTCGACGGTCTTTCGCTGGGTATAGGTCAGCCCGGCATGGTGGAAGGCGACACCTCCACGGATGGCCTTAGCGAGGGCTCTACCCATCACGGAGGCGTCTTCTCGCCGAGTCATCTTCTCAGCGATGTTATCCCATTCCTCGGCGAGTTCGGCACTGTATCGCATCGAATCCGCCGCCAATTGTTTGCGGACGTGTTTGGACAACTCCCGCGCTTCTTTTTGTGCCGATGCGCGCGAGTTGACGAAAATTAGCATCTGGCCACCACTAGAAACCGAATCGTCGAGGACTGATTGCAATCTCTTCGTCGTACGACCTTCGATTGTCCTCGGCTCAGGCCATTCTGTATGTTCTGGCCCGTCGATTCGATGGATTTTGACGTCCAATCCAGTGAGCGTGCCAGAGTGTAATTGGATGGGCCTCCAGTCGGATTGAATGAGCCGAGCATCGAGCCAATCCGCCATTTCTTCGGCATTACCGACAGTTGCTGAGAGTGCGATGATCTGAGCCTCAGGCTGAGCATGACGAATCCTTGAGAGCAACACTTCGAGCGTTGGTCCACGCGAAATGTCGTGCAGTAGATGGAATTCGTCTGAGACGACAACACCAATCTTCTCCATCAATCCGTCTCGAGTTCGAAGCATCGAGTCGAGTTTCTCGCTCGTGCAAACTAGAATGTCAGATTCTTCGATTCCACTGTTTTCTCCGCTTCTGTCGCCGATGGCGATTCCGACTCGAAGGCCGACGAGTCCAGCCAGCTCACGTAATTCCTCGACCTTCTCTGATGCGAGCGCCTTCAGAGGAACGATGTAGAGCGCTCGTGCATCTTGCATATCGGTCATCAAGCGGTGAATCATTGTCAGATGCGCAACTAGTGATTTTCCGCTCGCGGTTGGTATCGTCAGCATGACATTCTGGCCCGCGAGCGCATACGGAAGCGCCTCGCGCTGTGGTGGAAACAACTCCTCTACACCCCATTCAGAGCGAAGGTAATCGACGATTCGCGAGTCGACCGGCAGGTCCGCAAGACACACCTCAGGAAGGTCTTCACTGGCGGCCACGAACAAACTCTGAATCCGCCGTTCTAAAGGATGCCGAGAGGTAAGACAAGAAATCCAGTTCATAACTGAAAGTGAACAACCATCTCAGGTCATTGAACGGCAGTAATTTTCAATTCCATCGATGATATGCAGGATGTCCTTCCTTCACCGCAACGAACAACCCTTCACCGGTTGCACAAACCTTGCCATCCGCCTCCAGTGCCATGCTCATCTGCGCCCTATCTTCGCCAAGTTCGACGACCTTTGCAGTAACCAAAAGTTCGCATCCAGCGGGTGTCGGTCTCCGTAATTTGATGTTGTAATTCGCAGTAACTGTGCACGGCGGCTCCGCATCTCCAGCTTGATCCATCAGGGCAATCGCCGCCGCCCAATTCCCGTGACAATCCATCAAAGCGCCAATTATTCCACCGTTGACCATACCTGGGAACGCTTGATGCTCAGGCGAGGGTTCGAAGCGCATCACGAACCCATTCTCGCCTCGGAATGAACGAATCTGCAAGCCATCAGGGTTAGCCGGCCCGCAGCCGAAGCAGATCGAGTTGGGGGCGTGAGTTTCCTGAATTGAGAGTCCGTCGGGTGTGCTCATTGACCATGCCAGGTGCGCGCGATGCTACAACGATTACCCAGCCAACCTATCCCCGAACCCAGCCTTCTCTTGCCTAATCCTCTTATTGCGCCGGCACCACAGCCGAGCATTGGTGGATTCCGAGAAGACTCCTGAGCCCTCCGCCGAGGCTGGTGGTGACGTTCGTATTCCGAGGGCTAAGAGGCGCCGCCATCAACCTGTAAAGGTGTCAAATCAGATTCCAACGCGACGCCGAAAAGAGATTGAGAAGGCCCTCGAAGAGCCGACCAAGACCCCGAAGTCGTGGTCGCGCTCGAGCGATTGGAAATCCCACCGAATAGGCCGTAAATTAGTGAAACCTGGGACGATTAGACAACTCGATTATGATCTCATGGATGTCGAAATCGGTGAATCTTGGCCGATTCCGATTACGGTGATTCATGGTGCCCGCCCGGGGCCGGTCGTGACTCTCTCTGGGGCGCTTCATGGCAACGAATTGGTCGGGCCGCTCGCCTTGACCTACTTACAATCAGCAAGTATCATTGGTGAAGATAAGGCGATTGACCCAGCGGTAATAGCAGGTACAATTCGCATCATTCCAATCGTCAATATGCCCGGCTACCGCCGAAGAAATCGCTACATGACCGACGGTCGTGATCTGAATCGATTCTTCCCAGGGAAGGAGGATTCCAACACGACCTCACGCGTCGCGAATAGACTCTGGAATGAGATATTCTCGACCAGCGATCACATCATCGATCTGCACACAGCAGCGCTCGGCCGCACCAATATGCCGCAAATCCGTGCAAATCTTGCCAATCGCTCGAGCAATCGAATCGCCCGTTCTTTTGGCATTGAGGTCATCCTTGACAGCGAGGGCCCAAAGGGCTCGTTGCGCAGGAGCGCTGATGACGTCGGAATCAGTTGCATCACATACGAAGGCGGTGGAGCCGATGAAGCCGACCCCGAATCAATCCAGATTGCGATGTATGGGATCTTGAATGTCCTACGAAGTCTCAAGGTGATTCCTGGGTATCCGAGCAGGCCTCGATTCCGTCTTCTTGCATCTGGATCAGCGTGGATTCGCTCAGATTACGGAGGTCTGCTCGACGTGCTGACTCCGGCAGGATCGTGGGTCGAAGAGGACGAACTCGTTGCTACAGTCTCCGATCCTGAACATCCCGGCGTCTCCATGGAAATACACTCGCCGACCGCAGGACTACTCATTTGCACCGCAACCCATCCCTTCGTAACTACGGGGACACCGATTGGTCATTTGTTGCCGATAATGAAGGGTGTGAAGACCGTGAAGCGGCGCCTCGATGACGAGGGTGTACTGGTGCTGAGTGGGGCGGATGGGGAGCCGCCGTGGCGCGATGACGATGAAATCGAGGATATCTCGGTCGATGGTGAATGGGAAGGCGGCTCGCCGGACGCGGAATGGGGAGAAGATATGCGAGCTGCAGGCGAGGAAGAGGCCGATTAGACCTGAACCTGAATCACAGACTCAGCCACACGATTTGAGAAAATTCACTCTTCACTATCAGAGTATTCAGTCTCATCATCGGTTTCTGCAATAGATTGCTCGGCCACTGCGCTTGCGTCAAGCATTGGAGGTAGGTTTGACTCCACAACCGGCGCAGCGACGACAGCCGTTGCATCGAGCATTGGGATCTCCTCCACCGCAGCAGGAGTATTCTGACTGTGCTGGCTCAGCAGAGCGCTGAGGTCAGGTGCAGAAGGCAACTCTGCCCCTCTGTGCTCAGGCGCGACACCGGGCGGGCGCTGATTGACTCGGAATTCTGCATAGGCATCAGCGACCATTTTGTTCTCGCGCATTTTCATGCTACCGAATGTGACGACGCCGACTATAGACAGCAGCATCAGCATCAAGACGACGATACCAACGGTTGAGCCGAAGAAGGCAAACAATGACTCGAGGAAGGTAGGAGGCGGAATATACACCTCGACATCAACAACCCACTGCATCTCAGTGACGAAGCCCGAATCGGTGATTGACACGTTCAGGTAACGCAGTGCATCTCCATTCTTACACAGAATCAC
>CAXGBP010000014.1:0-10218 GCA_964007685.1 uncultured Candidatus Poseidoniales archaeon
GAGCAGCGAACTAAGTTTGACCTTGAGATGCTACGTGAGACTGGGTCATGCAAGGGTGTCGAGAATTACTCGATGCACTTCGATGGTAGGTCTGAGGGTGAGCGCCCTTACTGCCTGCTGGACTTCTACCGTTTTTGTGCTGAGAATTTTCATGGTGGCGCCGACAAGTTTCTCGTCATAATGGACGAGAGCCACGTCACTTTGCCCCAAGTTGGTGGAATGTTCGGGGGCGATTGGTCGCGCAAGGCCAACCTTGTAGAGTACGGATTCCGACTGCGAAGTGCACACGACAATCGCCCGTTGAAAATTGCGGAATTTCAACAATTGATTCCTCAGATGATGTATGTCAGCGCGACGCCGGGTGAGAGGGAATTACGTCATTTAGCCGAAGTCGTTGGTCGGCCGGTGCACGATGGATTGCTTCACGCACCGGCTGGTGGAGGTCGTGGTAAGTCAGACGTAGACAAGAAACTCGGACGATTCGCGATGGAGGAAATTCTCAGTGAACTGCCCGAAGCCGTGAGGATGGAGATTAGACCGACCGGTTTGCTCGATCCAAAGGTCGAGATTCGGCCGACGAAAGGACAAGTCGATGACCTGCTCAGCGAAATCAATCGCTGTGTTGAGCAGAATGAGCGGGTTCTTGTGACCGTGATGACCATCAAATTCGCAGAAGAGGTCGCGGAATACCTGCTCAAAATGAATGTCAAGGCGCATTATCTCCACTCGGAGATCGACACGATTGAGCGTACTGAGATTATCAAGGCGCTTCGGATTGGACACATCGATGTCATTGTTGGAATCAATCTACTGAGAGAAGGTTTGGACATTCCAGAAGTATCGTTGGTGGCTATCTTCGATGCCGAGCGTGAAGGGTTTCTGCGCAACGAGCGATCGCTGCTGCAGACAATCGGACGTGCCAGCCGAAATGAGAATGGGCGAGTGATTCTCTACGCCGATAAGGTCTCACCATCGATGGAGGCGGCGATTAAGCAGACCGACGCTCGGAGGGCGCGTCAAGAAGAATTCAACGTGGTGAATGGAATAACTCCGCGCACCATCCACAAGGCGCTTCCAGTGATGGGTGCGGAGGTCGATGATCTGCTAGCTGGCGCAGCCGGCAAGGGTCGAGGCGGTGGTCGCCGGCTGGTAGCGCGCAAGCCCGGAACCAAGGGGTTAGATGGCATTGTCAAGAAGTTCGGGCTCGGCGCGGGAGCGTGGAATTCGACAGATTCGGTGCTCGACAATGTTAGTCAGCCCGATTGGGTAAATGCGGCTAATGACGCGCTGGCTGAAGCACCAGAGGCAACGGCAGAAGGTGCTCCTGCAGACGATGATGACCGAGCGAAACTCATCACGCGACTCAAGAAAGAGATGAAACAAGCCGCCGAGCGATTGGAATTCGAGCGCGCAGCAGCGCTGCGCGATCGCATCTACCAGATTCAAACCGCTGAATGAATGAGATCTCTCTCCTTTCGGCGACTTGAATACGAAAGAGCGAGCCGACCGGTCCGTGACAGCCTATTCGCGTGACGACTTTACGGCGCCAGTCGAGGATTACGACTTCGCCGCAATTGACACCCCGCGCTCACTCATTGACCAAATGGCGCGAGCCGGCGGATTCACCGCAACCAAACTCGCGCACGCGCGTGACATTCTGGGTTCCTCGATGGCGAAAACCGACGAGGAAGGTGTGTTGAATTGGTTGTCCTTCCCGGCCTGCCTGTGTGCAACGGGAACGCGGGGATTCTTTCTCGAAGCGGTCAAGCGCAAGTCGTTCAACGTCATCATCACCACCTGCGGAACGCTCGATCACGACATCGCGCGGACCTTCCAGGACTACTTTCATGGAGACTTCAACCTCGACGATATCGCGCTCGGTGAAGAGGGACTCAACCGCTTGGGTAATGTCATAGTACCAAACGAATGTTACGGCGAGATTCTCGAAAATATCGTGCTGCCTTGGTTAGAAGAAATCGAGGAAGAGCGGGCTGCCGCACAGCCTGACAATACTTGGTTGGGATTCGGCTCTGTCGAACTCTGCTGGGCAATGGGCGACCGCATCGAAGACGAGACTTCGCTTCTGCACTGGGTTGCCAAGCACCGAATCCCTATGGTCATCCCGGGACTTTCCGATGGCTCGATCGGTGCTCAGCTCTTCATGCACCGACAGAAGAATCCAAACTTCATGGTCGACTTCCTAGCCGACGAGCAGATTCTCTCGGACCTGACTTGGACTGCTAAGGAGAGCCATGCTCTGATGGTTGGCGGCGGCATCTCAAAGCATCACGTCATCTGGTGGAATCAGTATCGTGATGGATTGGACTCAGCGGTTGGTATCACCACCGCACCCGAACACGATGGTTCTCTCTCGGGTGCGCGCCTCAAAGAAGCAATTTCTTGGGGTAAGATTCGTCCGGATGCCCCACATGTAGTTGTGGAAGGAGATGCAAGTGTTTTGTTGCCACTTCTCGGCGCGGACCTCTTCGCCGAATAATCAAAATTGCTGGAAACGGCAATTCGAAAAAGGTCGAATTTATTTTCGGACTCGACGTCGCTTTACTAGTAAGGAAATACGCCCCTATAGCCCTAAAAATCAACATTTCAAGGTAATTTACGAGCCTGAAATCGATATACTCAGCAAAATAAGTGACGGAGCATTGCTTAAGAGTCGTCGCGGATGGGCGAAGCGTTATGTCTGTTGAGGCAATGTTACAGAACATGATTGATAACTTGAATGACACCCTGAAAGATGCTGCGAAGCATGACAAGGGTGTGAACGCTGCTGGAACACGTGTTCGCAAGACTATGCAGGGCATCAAGGCAGCAGCTCAGGATGTGCGCAAGCAGGTCCAGTCTGACCGTTCCTGAATTGGTTCTGAACCAATTCAACAAATCCCACGTTAATCCGTGTGAGGTCACTCGTCCTGCGTGTGAGCGAAGAGTTCCATCAACCCGACGCGCATCGCTGTTAGCGGTCGCCACCCTTCCTCACGGCCCGCGGCTAGCATCGCTTCGTGCAGCGGACCGAGGTTCGGGCGCTCAACCGGCTTGTCGATTTGTTTCGCGGCCGGACTGGGAACGTTGGTCAGCGACTCAATCGTATGAGTCATGTTGAGCGCGTCGGTGTAGCGCCCCCATAGTAGGTTCATTTCTCCAAGAACTGCATCGGCACTCCAGGCTCGCCGACCAGCGAGGTCGATGACACCCTGTGTCATGGCATCAGCGTCGACAAGCGCGATGATAGTAATCGCGTCCGCTGCGTCGCGGATATGTACCCAATGACGCGCTTCGATGTCTTGCGGAGCAATTCCTTCGAATCCTTCTCTAACCCATGCGACCCATTCGTTGAGAACATCGCTGCCCCAACCAATCACCCCTTCAGGCACCAAGATGTCATGAACCCTGACAATGAGGTCAGCTATGGGTTCCTCCAGAGAATTAGGGATCACTGCAATATCTACCGGCTGCGAAGCGGTGTGGGAAGCATTTCCAAGAGAGATTGTTAATTCTGCGTCTTCGGGATTCGCCGTGAGAGTGGCACCAGCCCGCTCAAGCCGGTCAGCGATTGCCGTATACACAGCATCGACCTCCCCCAGCAGGTGAACGACCTTCGACATCGAGGCGAGCGTGAAGGCTGACACTCATGGTTCTGATGGCGAGCAAGTCGCAGGAAATTCAGCGTGCCGCACAGGTGAATTATCCAATCAAGCAGTAGCAACAACGGCCTGCTCGAGTCCAATGAAATGGTCAAGACAATCCTTGACAATTGAGATAATCAAATCGATCTCAGCGCTAGTCAGCCCAAAGTGTGGCGTGAATCTTAGCGCATTCTTGCCGCCATGAATCACCCCGAGTCCCTGCTCGCGGCACCACTCTTCGACTCCACCAAATCCGATAACTGGGAATCGATCTTTATCCAACTCAGCGCAGAGCAGCAGCCCGGTTCCCTGAACTAAGGTAACGCAATCTGGATATTCGGCCTGCAGCTTCTTCAATTTGGCTACAAATTCCACACCCGCGTCTCGGATGTTTTGCCGCATCGCGGGTGTGACCCTGCCGAGAACGGCCACAGCCGTCTCGAGAGCGCGAGGATTCGTCGTCATCGTATTGCCATAAACTCCAACGACATACAATCCAGCCGCGCGCTCACTCAATCCAATCACAGACAACGGAAATTGCCCCGCGTTGAGAGCCTTTGACCAAGTCTCGAGGTCAGGTTCTTCAGCGTCTTGGAATCCGGGATAATCGACGACCGAAAGGCATCCCTGTCCGCGCAATCCAGCCTGAATCGAATCGACAAGAAGCAGCGAGCCGTGTGCCTTCGTCAGCCGGCGAGCCTCGTCGTAAAATTCTCGCGAAATACACGAACCAGGGCTTCCTTCTCCCTGTACTGGCTCCATCGCCATCATCTCGATGAAGAATCCCTCATCGTCGGCTCGGGCGAAAATAGATCTCAGTCCGTCGATATCATTCTGCTCGACGGTGAGGATGTGGTCGCGATCTCGGAATGAAGCGAGATTTGCGTTGTATGGGTCCTTACATGAATCCGAGATCGAGGCCGGCCGCTGAGTGCGGCCGTGAAACGATTGTTTCAGTGAAAGGAGTTTAATCGGTTTTCCTTCATGGCGACCGCCGGGTCCAGTCAACTGATTCGCGTTGACATCAGCTATCCTCATTCCAATTGTTACTGATTCAGATCCGCTGTTGAGACAGACGAAGCGAGAGTATGGGCAACCACCGCGCGTGTGCCCAATTTCTTTTCGGAGCGCATCAGCTAATCGCTTCTGGCTGAAAGAAGGGGTCATGACATTCGCCATCACCCAATTCTTTCCCATCGCTTGCATGATTGGGTCGGGCCCGTGGCCTCCACCTAGCATGCCGTATCCACCGTTATCGTGGAGAACACGGCCGTGAGCGGTGATGACCCATGGACCGCGGGCTGCGATGGGAATGTACGGATTGACTGTCTCTGGTTTGTAGAAATTGATGTAATCTTCCTGTAGTTTCTCGACGAGTTCGGATTCGTTGAGCATCAATGTCGGTCCACCAACCTCCGAGCGCAGAGAAATATGTGCTTCGTGGGCCTCTGCGATGGCGCGAGAGAGCGTTGCATCGCGATCAGCAAAATCAGCGATGACAGAATCCGATAGGCCGACCGTGCGAGGTGTTCCTGAGTGTGAACGGATGTCAGCAAGGAGGTCAGCTGAGGTGGTCACGAAAAGCCGAATAGTCGGATACACATGAACGTTATCCGATTTTGAATTCCTATATTCAGGAAGCGCAATTCAGGCCTCCGCCTCGCCGCAGAATCATTCTCAGCCAACTTAGCTGAGATTTTCCAAGCCGATCCTACCTCCACGGAATACGTCAGAACTAAAGTTCCGATAATCACTCAAAAAATCAAACTCACTTTAGTTTTCCAATTGAAATTTTCATTTTAGATTGAATTTTTCAATTGGATTATCAGTCTTGATTAACCGAGACTATAAGTGCTGATGAGCAGAACACAGCATGGGACAAGCATAGGGGATGCACTAACCCAGCCGAACGAGGGAACAAAATGAGCGAAGAATACCGTATCCAAGAATTACTACAGAGAGAGGTGTACGTTGGCGAAACTCTCGTCGGAATAATCACTGGAGAGAGATCTCATCCGCGAGATGAATTCGTCAGATCGATGAGGCTCGAGGTCGTCGACGACGTCGCCGGCGATTACATGCGCAAACCCGCTGGTGCAGCCCCACTGTCGAAGGAGCTGATACACAGCATTCGACCAGACGGCGGCGTCAAACTTTCCAAATCGATGCGGGAACTCCAGCGTCGCTGGCGCAATACAATCCGCATCGACGAGCAATTGTGGGCACCAGACGAACTTGTAGATAGAGCAGTCATGGACAATGATGGCGTCGATATCGGGAATGTTGCTGGCTTTGTGAAAGTGAAGCGGACCTACCGCGGAGTCCTTGTCAATACACACTCAGCCCTTCGCCGAAAGTACGATCTACCCGATTCGCTGATTATTCCAGTCAAACAACTCGCCAGGACAACTGCCTTCCTCGACGAATTGATCCTTCGCTGCAAAGTGAATCGCTTGATCACCTTGCCAAGCTATCTCGCACTGAATAGTGACGAGTCACTCGAAAATTGATTCGTTTGAATTACATGTTGCGATATCTCTCAACAGACCTTGTCGTACCCACGATTGACATCAAATGATGGAGAGAGAGGTGGTGGGCATGACAGGATTTGAACCTGTGACCTCCCGGTTATCAGCCGGGTGCTCCAGCCAAACTAAGCTACACGCCCTTGAGCAGACCCGCCGAGAGGCGTACCCATTTTGAAGGTGCCCATCTGCTCTTCGGCGTGTCTGGCTGGCCATCGGAGGAGTCATGAAGGACTCGCCGCTCGCGAGGAGCACTCATGCCGGTTGTGAGTGGTTCCTCAGGCCGAGCGATAGCAGAGGCTTTGGCTCCATTGCTAGGAATGGAATCGGTTGATTTGATCAGCCGACGCTTCCCGGATGGCGAGGGCTACGTCCGCGTGCCATCTGAGTCCATAGAATCGGTGCGCAGCGAGCCTGTCGTGCTGGTCTCAAACACCTATCCAGACTCGGGTGTTCTCGAGACGATTCTGCTGCTCGAAGCCATCGCTTCGGTTCGCAAAGGAGATCTCTCGAACTACAAAGGCGAAGAGCCACAGAGCCTGCCTGACGTCGGCTCCGGCGTCTTCCTCGCGATTCCATACTTCGGTTACTCTCGCCAGGACAAACGATTCTCGCCGGGCGAGGCTGTAAGCGCGCGTGTAATTGGAGAAATGCTCGCGCGCTGTTGCGACGGTATCGCCGTCCTAGACCTCCACGCGCCAGAAGTCCTCGAGGGACTCGATGTTCCGGTCGAATTCGTCAGCGCGATGTCGGAGGTCGCCGAGCGATTGTCAGCCGAAGTCCAACCCGACTTCATCCTCAGCCCTGACAAAGGAGCAATCGCTCGCGCCACCGAGGTAGCAAATCTGATGGGTTGCGAATTCAGTTACCTCGAAAAGACTCGAATCGACGCTTACACCATTGAACACACACCAAAAGACCTCGATGTCGATGGTAAAATCGTCGCAATCGTCGACGACATGATCAGTACCGGAGGGACAATCTGTCGAGCGAGTGACGCTCTCCGCCGACAAGGTGCAACAGCTGTCCACGCCGCCTGCACCCACGGATTATTCACTGCAGGCGCAATTTCAAGACTTGCAAACCACGTAGACGGCGTCCACAGTTCGGACTCCCTCCCTAACCCGAGAGCGGTGGTCAGTTCTGCCCCCGCTCTCGCCCGCGGTCTGCGAAATCTAATCTCTTGAAAACCGAACACTGCGGACTAATTTCAACACAATTTGTCCCGCCACCAATCAGCAATCTCTCAAGTAGACCGTCACTCAAATTTACCGTAGGTAATCCGCTGCGTTTATATCGGCCACGCCGTGCGCCGGACTACCCAACATGAGGAGTGAATCCAATGAGTGTACACATAGCATACGAGACCCCAAAGGACGTACAAGAGCAAGTCTACGAGATGGTGAAGACCCTAGGCAAAGACGGAGGAGGCGCGCTGAAGAAGGGCGCTAACGAGGTCACAAAGGCTGCAGAACGCGGCACTGCTAAGATGGTCGTCATGGCAGAGAACGTCAATCCTAGCGAACTCCTAGCCCACATCCCAATGATCTGCAAAGAAAAAGAAATTCCATTCATCTACGTCGAAGACCAGGCTTACCTCGCTGAGGCTGCCGGAATGCCAACTGGCACCCGCACCGCAGCCATCGTAGTGATGGACGTCAGTAAGGACGGCGCTGACCGCTTCAAAGAAGTCAAGGGCCACTTCGAGACTCTTTCTGCTTGAACGCACTGAATCGGAAGATACGGAGGAAATGAAATGGTAGACGTCGATGCATGGCCCGCAGAGGTCGTCGAGATTGTCGGCCGAACCGGTATGACCGGTGAGGCAACCCAAGTCAAAGTTCGCGTGAACGACGCGAAGAACCCACGCGACATTGGTCGCATCATTACTCGCAACGTAGTCGGCCCGATTCGGGTTGGCGACATTCTGATGCTGAAGGACACGGGCCGTGAGGCGCGTCGACTCAGCGCACGATGAGGTGATTGGATATGCCAGAGCGCAGAGTATGCAACTTCACCCATGAGGAAATCGAGCCTGGTACCGGCATGATGTTCGTCAAGCGCGACGGCACCGTGTTCTGGTTCAAGGATTCAAAGGCACGCAAGAACCAGTTGAAGTTGAAGCGCAATCCGCGCAGGCTGAAGTGGACCCGCCGCTATGAAAAGGGCGGAATAAATTAGACGCTTCGAGTCTAACCACTCGCGGCGAAGATTGCCGTCGTTTAGGTAATAGGCGCGTAGTGACTCGGTCGATCCCGAGGCTCGAAGATGTCAGAGGATAACGATTCCAAAAAACAAGGCTTCGGTACAAAGGCAGTCCATGCTGGAGAGGTGCACGACCCCTCCGGTTCGCACATCAATCCAATTCACCAAACATCGACCTTTGTTTTCGAGAATTCAGAGGCGATTGAGAGCTGGGGTCGAGGCGAGAGCGAGGCTTACATCTACACCCGTGGGAACAATCCGACGATGGAGGTTCTAGCCAAGAAAATCTCGGCGCTCGAGGGCTATGGCATGGATAATGCGGAAGAGGTTTCAGCGATTCTTTTCGGATCCGGAATGGCCGCGATTAACGCCGCACTACTCAGCATTTGTCAGGCCGGCGACCATATCATCACGCAGCAGGTTTTGTACGGCTCGACCGATCATTTGTTGAGTGCTGACTTTCCAAAAATAGGCATCTCTCACTCACGCGTCCCACGTCTCGAGCCGGCTGGATTAGAGGCTGAATTAGCCAAGCACCCGAATACCAAGGCAGTTTATCTCGAGAGCCCTGCGAACCCGACGATGACCATCATCGATATTGCGCAAACTGTCGAAATCGCCCACGCGCACGGAGCCAAGGTCGTCGTCGACAATACATTCGCCTCACCAGCACTACAGCGACCACTTTCATTCGGAGCTGATGCTGTAGTTCACAGCACTACGAAGTACATCAACGGCCATGGAACGGTCATCGGTGGAGTTGTAGTCAGCGCTGACCGACAGTGGATCGAAGAAGGTCCGTGGATGAAGCAGCGATATTTGGGGGCAGCAGTACCGAGCCCATTCGATTGTTGGTTGACCAATATCGGACTCAAGACGCTATCAATTCGGATGCGCCAGCACTGCGCCAATGCGCGGGCAGTTGCTGAATTCCTCGATGCACATCCGAAGGTCAAGATGACCTTCTGGCCGGGTTTAGAGAGTCATCAAGGACACGAGGTGGCGGCTCGTCAGATGGACGATTTCGGAGCGATGATCTCCATCGAAATCGGTAGTTATGAGGGAGCGGGGCAATTCATGGATGGGTTGAGGATGTGTGGTTTGGGAGTTAGCTTGGGTAATGTCGACACCTTGGTACAGCACCCAGCGTCGATGACACATCGATTGGTGTCGGATGAGGACAAGGCAAAGTCTGGAATCACACCAGGGATGGTTCGCCTTTCGATTGGAATAGAGGAGGCCGCGGACATTATCGCCGACCTAGAAAGGGGCCTCAACAACATCTCTTGACCGGTTCACCGTGTCATAATGAAAATGCCAATCAGCATACCGAGGAATGAGAGTTCCATTTGCTCGTGAACCCACCCCCATTGAATCGCCTCCAACCAATCCACTCCATTCCAAGCACCAAGATCTTCATTGATTCCTGAAATACGTCGAATGAGGTCGAGGAAAGAAAATGCTATCAGAGTCCCACCAAGTCCCATTTTCATTGTATCATTCAAAGCACCTGTGAGGGAAAGGCCACTTCCGATGAGAATCATCAATGTCGAGACTGTGTAAATGATGGAATTGAAGGTCCAGGAGGAGAAGAGGCCATTCCATTCTAAGGAATCCATAAACTCGAGCAAGCCGATTATTGCAGCCGGTAAGGCTAGGATGAAGCAGGCCGCACCAGCGGCTGCGGCAATAGGATTGACCGATTTATTCTCATGGTTATCTTGGCGGTACTCGTTCAGATTTCCTTCTATCATCAGTCCTTGAAGAGGCAGACATACCTTGAAGATTCGCACAGCATCGTCGATGACCAAGCACTCAAGCGGTCGAATTTGTCCAGTCGGTGCATG
>CAXGBP010000015.1:0-10139 GCA_964007685.1 uncultured Candidatus Poseidoniales archaeon
ATTCACAATCTGGGCCTCAGACTCTGACTTCTGCAATGGTGAATTAGATGAGTGCGAGCCGGCAGTGCTCGACCTAGAGATAGATAACCAGAATGCTAGGCCATTCGTCAGTCTCACTACACCTCAAAGTGGACAAATCTACGAGGTGAGTGAGGAGTCCATGATCAGCGGAGTCGCACGAGATAATGATGGAGCAATTACGCGTGTCGATGTCGAGGTTCTCGACGTCGCTAATGGTTACATCAACATCTTCACAGGAACGGTCACTGAGATTGCTCAGAATGGCTATTGGGAATTGGAGTGGAATTCCAATGTCATGATGCACAATATGCAGTATCTCATCAAGGCCCGCTCCTATGACGGAATCGATTTCAGCGATTGGTTGGAAGTCCAAGTCGTCGCCGACAATCCACCGAATGCAGATAACCATCGTCCAACATTCGACGGTAGCTCTTGGGCATCCGAAATAACCCTCTATTGTGAGGAGGATACTACCTCCCAAAATCCATGCACGAAGGCCGAGATTCAATTGTTGGATTACTTCGATGATGTGGATGGCGTGAATGATCTCATTCTCTCTGTCTATGATGACTCCGCTCGCTCATCAGATGACGAATTTGGTCTAGTAATCAATATCGGAGTCGATGGCGTAGCAATCTACGACCCGAAGTCGATGGGATTCTACAACGAAGATATGGAAACATGGTCGCTGAGTAATGTCATCTTCGTCGCAACCGACCCTCATGGGTCGAAGGAAATATCGACTCCAGTGTCATTCAATGTCATTCCAATCGAGTTCTATGTTGGAGAGCCAGACCAGACAACCGCAGGAAAGGGAGAGGAGATTACGTTCACTGGAATTGGATTGCCTGGCAAAACGGTCCGTGTGACATTAGCTGGCACTCAGATTAATTCAACAGTGGTGTTAGAGGATTCGACTTGGGAGCTCGGTATACCTGGATCGATGATAAGCCGAACGATCAATCCAGTCTTCACAATCAGTGGATCAGATCCGATTGAAGGAACTGCAATCTCTCCTCCTAAAGAAGAAGGAGGGATGGGCGCTATGACTATTATTCTCATCGTCGTTGTACTCCTCGCAGGTATCGGTGCAGCGCTCTTCTTCAGCGGAATAGTCTCCTTCGAAGAAGATGACGAAATCAGCGATGGCGAAGATTCTGACGAAAATACTAGTGCACCATCTGAAGAATTGGTGCGCAGCGACGAGCATCCAGGATGGCTCTGGGATCCACAGAAGGAAGAATGGGTACCCGATCCAGACCACATCGCTTGATGACTCAAGACGGTCCGCTTCGCGGATACTTTCTTGAGTGGCACGAATCGCTCCCCCCATCATGGCAACCATGGCCGTGCCCCGACCGGGTGTTCAGGAACGTATCCTTCTGCATCTGAGGGATTATGTCGATTATGCCGATAAGGTCGAGGTCCCTTTCGCAATATCTCAGATGGGGATAGCCAATGCAGTTGCAATCGCAAGGTCGAATGTCCCGCGAGCAATCGCCGGCATGAAGGAATCAGGCCACCTCATCGAGAGGCAAGCCCACGTTTCCGGAGTCTCTCGAAAGCGCAAGGCATACTTTCTCACATCGGATGGTGTCAATCTTGCCGACGACATTTGGGTGAAGGTCAGCGAACAACAAGTCCGACTTATCCACGCGGATGGCCGAGCAGAGAACCTGAACTTACTTGCCGCATTGGAGAGTACAGAATTACCCCTGAGGCACGTCGATATACTCCGTTACCTCGATCATAGCGGCACAGTGGACCTCTCCACGCTATCACCTGACCTCATTGAGCGAGATCTCTCAAAGCATATCGAGAAACAATTAGTCAATTCTCTCAATGATTTACCAAGGACGCGCCGATTCTTTGGGCGTGACCACGAAATCAGCCAAATGGCAGACATCCTTGAGGCTGAATCGACTACACTCCTAGTCCCTGGAATCGCTGGAATCGGTAAGACTGCTCTTGCCGCCAAGTTGCTAGAGCGATTCACTCACCGCAGGAATATGTTGTATCACAGGTGTCAAGATTGGGAGGGGTCGAGAGCCTTCCTCGAAGCCTGTGCTGAATGGCTCTCGATGATTGGGAATAATGATCTCAGTGATTACGTTTCATCGACACCGGTTCCTCAAGTAAACATGGCCGTCAATCTCATTGTTGAGGGTCTGGAGAATTCTCCCGCACTCATTGTCATCGACGACTTGCACAAGGTCGCCGATGAGAATTTCGTTGCAATTCTTGGAGGACTCACACTGCGAGTACCTGATTCAAACGAATTGGGTCTCGTCATGTTCTCCCGCTCATTCAGAATGGTTGTACCTGAGACGGATTCAAGTGGAGCAACAGTCACTCACTTCATCCCACTCGAAGGACTTGACCAGGATTCAAGTCGACAAATTCTGACCGCGATGCCTGACATAGATCTTCAACAATTCTTGCACATCTACACATTGTCGCGAGGCCACCCTCTAGTTTTGGAACTCATCAACAGAGGAAGCGTTGGTGAAACCTTCCACGCAACGCTTGAAGCATTCGTCGAGAAGGAGATTTTCAGCAAGTTGTCCGGCCCTCAGAAGCGCTTACTTGGTGCAATCGCTGTATTCAGGGAGCCGATGCCTCTAGAGTCTCTTATTGGCCTTAACGCTGACATAGATTTGCTCGATGATTTGGTAGAAAAGGGATTGGCGCGTAGAATCGATACGGATTTCTACGATGTCCACGATTTGGTCAGAGAGTTCCTCGTCCGCTCGATGGATGAATCTCTCAAAGCGGAACTTCACACGAATGCAGTTGAGTGGTATAGAACAAGGACCGAGACCGCTGCGGAAAAAATCGAATTCATCCATCACCTCAACGCATCGGGAGATTTGGAAACCCTCGCTGAAGTCCTCCAGAGAAGCGGCCGAGGATTGGTCAAATCGGGGCATATAGAACTGTTAGGGATACTCAGAGGTCTAGAATCAGATGGATTCGACGCAGTGCATTGGGGACTTATTCGTGAATTGCGAGGTGATATCCTATCCCTCCAAGGACGCTGGGTTGAGGCCGAGGAGGAATATGCAGCTGCGATTCCGATTGCTAGAAAGCACAAGCGAGCTGCGAGCCTAGCTCGACTGATGGCAGCTCGCGCCGATATCGCAGTCAAGCGTGGTGCAGTGGATGATGCACTCGAACTTCACCGCCAAGCTTTGGAAATACAGGTTGCTGCGAGAGATGCAGTCGGTGCTGCACGGTCTTACATCAACATGGGCTACATCTTCCGCCGGCGCAGAGATACACGACACGCTCTCGAAGTCTACGGCAATGTCGAGGAACTACTCGATGCCGAAGATGATCCAGAATTGATGGATGCTAGAGTTCGCCTTGCAGCAGCATTCCTCGAAATGGGAGAACTGGACCGTGCTCGTGATCATGCCCTTGCCGCTCACGATGGTACCATCGACAAGGGTATGGATACGCTACACGCTCGCAGCAGGGCGGTTTTGGGCCGATATTATGCTAATATCAAAGATAATGATCTTGCCTTGCTACACTATTCTGCAGCACTTGAGATTCTCTCTGAAGCTACAGACCCGCATAGCGCGGTCGAGGTTGAAATTCTTCTCGGCCAAGTCCTCAGCGATGCTGGCCGAAAAGCCGAGGCAGCCGAGCACTATCTAGACGGCCTCTCTGTCGCCGAATCCAACGATTTCCGTCTCTTGCAAGGAGAACTCCTTGCTCGCCTCGGTGAGGTCGAAACCGACCGTTCGGCGAGAATGAACTATCTCCAACGCTCGCTAACTGTATTTCGCGAACTCGGAGCAGTTGACCGTATGCGCGATGTTCAGACTGCAGTTCACCGAGCTATCATGGGCCACTGAGCAGCAAAGTCAGAAGCGCGTCAATCCAAGTCGCGTTACTAATTACGCTCAGGTTCGCCCTGACCGAGCCAATTGGAGAATTCGGGCCCATCTTGCTCACAAATTGAGAGCACACCATCGAAGCGCTCACCAATTTGGTGCAACACCTCCGACTCAGCCAAATGAGGAGCATTGTTTTTCTCGGACAAATGGCACAGAACAACACTTTGCAATCCAGGGTGCAAAACTTCGGTCAATATGTCCGCAGTCTGCTCATTTGAAAGGTGACCTCCCCTGCCTGAAATCCGCCTTTTCAACGAAGGAGGATAAGGCCCAGAGATCAGCCGCCCCAAGTCGTAATTTGCCTCGATCGAAATATGCTCACAACCAGAAAGATGCTTCATCAATTCAAGCGTCGGCTCACCTAAATCTGTTACAATTGCAGCCCTCCGGCCATCGCCATTGCTAGCGATAATTCCAACATTATCTGCATCATCATGGGGTACTGGCACCGGCAATAAACTAAGGTCATCGGCGATGTATAATCTCTCCAATCCTTCGAAAGTCCGAACCTCTGAAATCGGTTCCAATCCCAATCTCATCGTGGTCTCGAGATTAGCATACAAGCGCGCCCCCCATTTCTTTGAAGCGCGCGCAGCCGATTTCGAGTGATCGGAGTGATGATGACTCACAATGATGGCATCTATCGAGCTACCTTCGACCCCTGCCCTCGCCAACCTCACTTCCATCTGACGCAGAGAGAATCCACAGTCGACGACCACGCGAGTCTCACCAGTAGAAAGTAGTGTGGCATTGCCTCGACTACCACTTCCCAGATGCGTTATCTCTAGACTCATCGAACCATTCCAAATGGCGTCGCAGTCGGGTCTTCAATACGACCCCGACAATTATCCCAAACACCCCGAACAGTCACCCCCTCCACGCGCGCGACGGCGTAGCCGTCGGGCAAGGGTCAGCCCCAGATGTCCGAACGACGCTCCATCATCGTCATAAGTCAAGCAAGAGCGCTCGCGAATGTCCAGACGAGGTCATATCATGCGACGCAAGCAGACAGCTTTCTTCGTGACCCTACTCATACTGAGTAGTCTCGTCTTTGTATCCCAGACTCGGCCACAGGCTCCGGTCTCCTCGGTAGACCCCCCAGACCAACCTGGTTCTGGACCGATGGCGGTGGACCAAGACGAGGACCTCATCCCAGATATCCATGAGGTGATATTCGGAGAGGCACGCCATATTGACACTCCATTTGGAATCATAGTCATCGATGGTCTTGATCCGATGAATGGCTCAGACAATATCACTGACTTCGATCGGGATGGGGCGAGCGCCCTGATGGAATATTGCTGGCCCTGGACCCTAGACACATGTTTCACCGAACGTCTCTCCTTGACAGGTAAATCCCCGGATGAAACGGAATCGGGTTTCCGGGAGTACCTCGACCCTCGTGAATCAGATAGCGATGGGGACGGACTGCCCGACGGTTTTGAGATATACATGTGCACCGAGGGCGGTACAGGATACCAAAACCAAGCGACCAGCGAATGGATATGCCTCTACTTCGATCCGCTCGACAATTCAGATTTGGTCGAAGATGCCGATCTCTGCATCGAACAAGCGAGCCAGTGGGGTTGCGGCGATGGATTCGACGTAAACCGTGACGGCGAGATAGATATCGGTGAGAGATACACAAATTCTGAGGAATATTGGTTCGGCGCACCTGATGGTTGGCTAACCGAGAGGGATGGCTTGTGGTGCGCCGGAAAAATGCCGAATTTGCATGCTGACGCTTGTCAGACCGATATTGAGCGTCCGACCGGTGATGATGGCTGGTTGGGCAGCGATCCACGACGAATCGATTCTGACCATTACACTTGGAGCGAGTTGATTCCAACCAGCCTCGCCGTGCCAGGTGATGGAATCCCCGATGGATGGGAAGCCTATCACGGCCTCGATCCTCGAAATGCCAGCGATGCGATTCTCGATAGTGATTCGGACGGTTGGGATATCGATCGCGATGGTTTCATCATTCCAGATTCATCAATTGCTACCGCTCGATGGGGCGAGGCATTCAGCAATTTTGAGGAGTACATGCTCCATCTCGATAGTGGCAATTGGGTTCGTCCGGGATTGAGAGCTTCGATGCTTACGGATGATTCTGAGGAGGCGATGTTCTTCGATCAGGGTACTGACCCCATGCTCGTCGATGGTCGCGTCCATACAGTGATTCCCGACCAAGGACGAGACCGTTTGATAATTGGCTCAGCCTATGGAATTACCACCATCGACCCATTCCAAGGTACCTCTTCAACGGCCGAACTTCCTCAAGGAATGGAGATGTTCACGATGATGAGGTGGAGTCCAGCATCAGAGGATTACCTCATCATAGGCACCAATCAAGGCCTTCACGCTTTGATTCTTGAAAACGGTCTGCCACAGATGGATACGATGACCGAATCTGATCTCGGGACGGTTCGGGTCATCGAGAGACTTCAGACCGGTAGTGGCGATCTCGACCTCTTCATTCTCGGCCAAGGCACAAATGTCTGGACGATGACTCTCTCCGAGCCTGCCTCGGGTCGAGGCACTCCTGATTTCACCTCCCCAGTCTTCATTCAACCCCTCTCAGACCTTGTCGCCGATGCAGATGCCACTCTGACGGAAGTCATTCACGTTCCGATGGCCGGCCGAGGCCCAATGCTCATCGTCGGAACGGACAGTGGAATGATTCGCTGGGACACGACCGACGGAACTCCATCCATCGGTAGCCCATTCTGGATTTACGATACTGACTCGGCTGAGGATTACGTACAATTTGCCGACCTTCTGAATTCCTCTAAATCTGCTGTTGTGAATGTTATGGAGCTCGCTGGCCCAGTCGCCGCCGATGGCTCGCTCGAAGAGGTCACAGGAATCTGGCTGGGTACTCCTGGCGGCTTGCACCTAATCGATCTCGATCTCTTCGTCGGTCTGCCAGAGCAGGCCTTCAACACCGATCGAATGTTCAACATCGAGCGATGGGAGGAAGGCGCTAACGACATTCGCTCGATTCTCGCCCTTGAGAATTCAGTCATCCTCGGTTCGAGGGATGGAACTTGGGCTCTCGAGGGTGGCTCTCACGGCATCCTTGGAATTATTGACAATCAGACGAGGATGCCGGGTTTAGTCACATCACTCTCGACTTTCATCAACGATGGCAATGAGTATCTCTTCGCTGGAGTATCCCCTGGTCAATACATGAATATCATGCCAATCGACCCGCAGTCGTATGATTCCGACCTCGACGGCATGCCTGATGGTTGGGAATTTGCCTACGGTCTCGACCCAACTGACCCTTACGACCGTGAGCGCGATGCCGACGCTGACGGAGTTCACTTCAATGTCGCCGGAGTCGAATTCAGCCGCGATTGGAGTAATCTCGACGAATATCGCTTCGTCAATACTAGCGAGGGTGGTTTCAACGGCACTGACCCTCGCAATATCGATACTGACGGTGACGGTTTGACCGACGGTCAGGAGTATTGGGGATGGTTCGCAGAATCGACGGAATTCTCTTGTCATTACTTGAATGAGGAATACATCTGTGACGATGATGACGGCGAAGATGCCCTCGATGTCCACCTCTCTGGTTGGCTTAACTCTGGAGCTGGTGGAGGAACTGATGGCCCAACCGATCCGACGAGCGCTGACAGCGACGGTGACGGAATGCCCGACGGCTGGGAGATTGAGCACCGCCGCTGGATTGGCGATGTTTACACCGGAGGCAACCTCTGGACCCTTGACCCGCGTGACCCGAGCGATGCGACCATGGATGCTGATGGAGACGGCCTCGATAACCTCTGCGAATACATGTGGGGCAACTTACTGGAGACCGTCCTCATCGAAGGCCTACCTACTCACCGAGAGAACGCCAGCGCGGCTCTGAATTGGACCAAGACCGACCCCAATAACCCCGATTCCGACGGCGATTCTCTACCTGACGGCTGGGAGGCCCGTTACCAGTGCACTTGGGGCCGCAATAACCGCGGAATCAACCCGCTGAATGGCTCGGATGCCCTCAACAACCCAGACGGAGATGGATTCGACGTCAATCACGACGGTGTCCTCGACTTGAATGAGAGTTTGGTCAATTGGCTGGAATACCATCTCAAGGATCAGATTATCTACACCGATACGACCGACACAGGCCTCACATTCCCCGATAATTTCACCACACTGCTCGCCCACGAGTCATGGATCGGCTTCGCTGGAGCCCCCTTCGGACTCCACACCAGCAATTCATATCGCAGTCTGATTAACGGCACCACTAGCGACGATGTGGGTGCCTCCAACCCTCTCGAACCCGACTCTGATCGCGATGGTATCCCAGACGGATGGGAATTCTATCACGCGCGATGGAGTCTGTATGACGAGGGTTGGACCCTCAATCCCGTTGATGAAGGCGATCAGGTCGGTGATCCCGACGGTGATGGAATGAACAATTGGGAGGAGTACAATGTCATAGACGGCAACATGAGTGAGATTGATGATCTCACGACTGTTCCGCAATTCTATCTCTTACAAGTCGGCGGTGAATTGCTCGCGACACCTTGGCTCTCTGCAGAATCTACACTCTCATTCGGAACATTCCTAAGCGAGGAGCAAATTTCTCTCACTGGCTATACCGCCGACCCCAATAATCCGGATACCGATGGTGATGGTCTTCTCGATGGAATCGAATTGATGTTCACTCGCTGGAATGCCAGCGATGAGGTCTGGACCCTCAATCCGTTGGTAGCTGGCGATGGAAATTATGACTCGGATCGCGACGGTATCACTGATCTTGTTGAACTCAATCTTACTAACAAGAATCCTCAGAACGGTGGTCTATCGCCACCTGACGCTCCACGACTCTGGGAAGAAGCCGAATCACTCGACCCGGACGAAGCGGTCAACAGAGTCTATCGTATTCTCTTCAACAAGGAGGGTCGAGCCGAAATCGCCCTTGAGCAATTTGATGCATGGCAACTTGGTGAGCCCGCAAAGCCGCTGCTCCAAGCCTTGTTGGGAATCACTGACCCAAATGCCGAGGACACTGACCGAGATGGCATGAGTGATGGATACGAGTATTGGTTCACTGAATGGGACCTTGAAGCCAATATCTGGACGATGAACGCACTTACAGATATCGATGTCCACGCAGATAGCGATGAGGATTCATTCGACTGCAATGGAGACGGATACATATCGGACTCGGAATCATACGACAACCTCGCCGAATACGATGCTCGCGTCTATGGGAAGCGTTCGGCAATCGACACGATCCCTAACGGAACCGGACTAGTGTCCTACGGTCTCGACACGATTACCGCCTACATGCAGGAGCAAAGCATGTCGGAGCAAGTCGCTGCTGACCAACTTTGGGTGATGTTCTCGACCAAGGACATTGTCTCGAGTGACCGCGCAGGCCTGATCAATTCCATCGATCCCGACAATTTCAATTTCAGTCTTGCAGGGGTCTCCGATCCAACACACGCAGACTCCGACAGCGATGGCCTGCCCGACGGCTGGGAATTTTGTTACTCGATTTACGGTCAATGGCTACCAGTCAACGAGTACCGCTGGTCGCTTAACCCGCTGAACCCGCTCGACATCGAGTATGATCCTGATGCTGACGGCTGGTACGACCGAACAATCTTCGACACTCCTGCTACGCAAGGAGTTTGGGAGAACCGGGAATTCACACCTGGGCCAGCCGGCGACCAAATCATCCCATCTTTCGCTGAACTCTACTTCACCAATCTGATGGAATACAATAACGGAACTCATCCGCTTGACATCGATAGCGACGACGACTCTCAGATTATGGAGGTCACTCGAAGCGGCGGAAACGTCGTCGGCTACGACCATAATATGAATCTCTCAGACGGCCGTGAGGTGTTCAAGTACGGAACAAACGCGCTTGACAATGATACTGACGGCGACATGATGCCCGACTTCTACGAGTATTACAGAGGTTGGAACGAGACCAATGACAACTGGTCTTCGTATCTACAGATCTCAGTCGTCTGGTATCAGGTGACGCCGAGCGTCCTCAAGCCAGTCACAGTCAACGGTGGCACAATCGGACGCCCATTACTCGATTGGACATGGTTCACGCATGACGCAACCGACGCCACCGATGCGGGGCAGGATGCGGACAATGACGGAGGGTGGGATTGTACTGGAGGCAATTGCGTTTACACTCCATACAACAATTTCCAAGAATACTACGGCGTG
>CAXGBP010000016.1:0-9657 GCA_964007685.1 uncultured Candidatus Poseidoniales archaeon
GAAGAGGCACTTTTCGGTTTCATCCATACATCAGACAATCCATGGAATGCATGGCCGAGTTTACACATCGTCCATTCTTATTTACTCGCTAGAATGATGACTTATTGGGTTCGAAGAGAGTATTCCGAAAATTCTCTAGCCAAGGTATTTCTTGCCGTGCTGTGGATTGAATATGTTCTATTGTGTATCAGTATACTAACAACCAAGCAACACTATCTGTTTGATCTCTTTACTGGTTTTCTAACCGCTGTGTTGGCTTGGAAACTGTTTGAGTATGCATTAGGCCTTGCAGAGCGCCACTCTCCTAGTATTATTGCTGAGAGTGCTGATTGGGTCTAATCAGTTGTACACAATAGGAAGGAATGCGTTTGCCGCGGTCTCACAAGCGTTTGATACATCATCAAGGCGCTGCAGAACTCGATACATGTGTACGGCAGCCAAAGGATCGTCCTCACCGATTCTGAATACGAATCCAGCGGCTCGACTCTCTACCATGTCACACTCATGTTCTGCCATATTGACATCGTCAATCAATGCCCCTAGTTTCTCTCGTCCGGCTTTGGTGTATCCAGAGAGGGTCAAGTCGCGCAGTGCTGCAACTGTGTCCTCGTAGGTGGCAGCGGTCTTGGCGACAGCTTGTGCCATTTCCTTGAGCAAGGATTTTGCCTCCGCGTTATCATAGAGAGGTCTGAAGGACAATTGCTCGGCGACGTTTTGAGCATAGTCGGCAATTCGATCTTGGCGAGCTAGCATGTGGTAGAAGTCATCAGATCGCATCAGTAGGTTCCAAGTGCCCGCACCAACCCTTCTCCTCAAGTCGTTCTTCACATTGTCAGCCCTCAACTCCGCTGCAATAGTTGCCTGGATGGCTTCACTCGGGTCATTTCCGTCTGCAGCGATGTTCACCGCTTCTAGCATGTGGTTGACAGTGTCCTCGACGGCCTCGGCGTGCGTATGGAACAGTTCGAAGTATGTTGGAGCTCCCTTCTCTGAACTACTGCCTGCATCGGCTAAGGCATCATCGACAAACACTTCGCCGTCCTTAGTGGCCCAAATGGAGTAGATGATAGCCGCAAAGGCCATTGGAATTACGATTAGCAGTTTAATGGGGTCTGAACTGACTGCAACGTAGATTACTATCGAACCAAATCCTGCTGCGGGAAGGCTTGCCAACCACGAGGCAATAATTTTTCCAAAGACTCTGAAATCAACGGCTTTGGCGCCCCCTGCTAGGCCAACACCCACAACTGCGCCTACGAGAGTGTGGGTGGTGGAAACTGGAACTGCGAGGAAGGGCATCGAGAAGATTAGGACAGTAGTTGCAGCACCGAATGTAGCGGCGAATCCACGAGTTGGTGTGATGTCCGTGATTTTACTTCCGATGGTTTCCATAACCCTCCATCCCCAAGTGACTACACCGACGGCTATCCCAATGCTTCCTAGAAGCACTAGCCATGTGGGCACAGGTGCAATCTCCGCAAGTCCACCATCATCCAGTACTTGGTAAACAGCAGCCATCGGGCCTATGGCATTTGATCGGTCATTGGCCCCGTGAGCGAAGGCGACATAGGCTGCTGCTATGACTTGCAGCCATACGAAGATTCTCTCAACCCCGTGGAAGCCCTCCTTCTCACCTTTGAAATCGTAGTTTCGAAGGATGTAAGCTAGAACTAATGCAGCAATAATAGAAACTACTCCTGCTAGGATTAGGCTGTTGATTGGGAACCATGCATTATCCATCATTGGGTTCCAAGAGCCATTTTCCTTGACTGGCAACCAGTCGTATTTGTTCTGAATCCAGCCGTTTTCCTGAGCCTTTGAGAAGAATCCCTTCAGAGCTTTGAACTGCAGAGCCAGACCGAGCACGAAGAATGTCGGGATGGCGAGAATCGGTGCCATCCAGCGAGCACGTGCCTCAGGGTCAGTCGTGTCGAGAATAGCCTCCCTGATTACCCAGAAGGTGAAGAATGCGAATAGGCCCCCCATCACTGGGCTGGCGACCCAAGACATTGCGACTTTCTCGACCACCACCCAATCGATGAGAGAGGTTTCGTGCTGGACCTCCATGACCAACCCAACACCGACGATTCCACCGATGATGCTGTGAGTGGTCGAAACCGGTAGCCCGTATCGCGTGGCGATAGTGAGCCAGACAGCTGCTGCCATCATGGCGGCGATGAAGCCGTACATCAGATCGTTTGAAATCGCGTCAACTAGGACCTGATTGTCGAAATCGACAACTAGGATTCCCTTGCGAACCGTATCTGTAACCGCATCTCCAGCGAAGAAAGCACCTATGAATTCGAAGACGGCTGCTACAATGACTGCTTGCTTGAGAGTCAGTGCACGAGAACCGACAGAAGTCCCCATTGCATTCGCAACATCGTTTGCACCTATGTTCCAAGCTAGGTATGCACAAACTAATATCGAAACCAAGAGGACTAGCGCAATCAGAGGTTCCATGCGCTTCGTCGAGTGGCATTGGGTATATGGTCCTTGAAGTATACTATATTCAAAAAATGAAAACACATTCGTGGGAAGGCGTGCAAGAGACCCAAGATGCTTTATTCCTCGACAAATTGTCCGAATCTTTGCGGCGACTTGCGCCTATTCGGTCGATATAGCGGAGATTCTCCTTAATATTGACGCTCACAGGAATGCTTCTGAAGTGACCTTCTAAGCACATTTGACAAAGTGCAACCTCAAGTAGTAGTGGCGTCGCGGTCGGGCCATGGCACAGGGAACGGTCAAGTGGTTCAATTTCACGAAAGGCTTTGGATTCATAGAACAAGAAGGTGGGGACGACCTTTTCGTCCACAAGTCTCAGGTCGAGGGTCGCATCGAAGAAGGTGACACCGTCGAGTTCGAGGTTGGCGAGGGTCCAAAGGGACCTAACGCGATCAACGTGAAGAAAGTCGAGTGAAACTCGTCTTCGCTTTCACATCGGATTTACTCGGGCTTACGCGCGCTGAGCGTAGCCTCTATTTTGTTTCGCTGGGCTTGATTTTGTTTAGCCAACGAGGTTGACTACTACTTCAGGCTGGGTGAGGTAGATGAGTAGGCCGATTCCAGCGAACATCATCATCCAGGAACCGGTCGCTTTGACGATGCCAGTCGACCGGCGAAGGAATCCGATCATCGCTTGGCGACCCATTCCAACGAGTCCAGTGACTATGATCATCAGTAGGGTGACTGATAGCATCAGGCCGCCGAGGCCTGAGATGAATGCGCCTTTTCCAACAACTGTGAGCCAGGCGACGAATGGGAATACGGCGGCTGCGGTGCAGTCGACCGATGCTGCCGAGTAACCTATCCCCCACAGGTACATGTTTCGACGTGGGGTGAAGATCTCATCAGTCTCCTGAGTCTGATACTTGTCGAGGATTCGTTGTACGCCGGCGAGTAGGTGGCTCGTCCATCCGAGCAACATCAATCCTCCCAAAATAACCAGAATCCAAGCGATAGCGATGGCAACTTTGTGTAACACTCCGCTCAGATTGATGACTTCGGAGAGTCCGAAGATGATGACTCCGACAAGTCCGAAGAAAGTCAATTGCCCGAGGGCTGCGAAGCCACCCACCTCGAATGAACCAGGCATCCGACCATTCAATTTTCCAGCCTCTCGCAATTCTTCTTCGCGCATCCCGAGGCTGAGATAGTAAGTGATGAACGAGGGTAAAACAGGGAAAGCGCATGGGGAGAAATAGACCAGAACTCCAAGGAACAGTCCGATGATGAATACACCCATCACCGAGCGGTCAGCCTTCGCAATACCGATGCGTAGCCCTTCCGCCTCGCCCTCGTTTGCTGCCTCGATGGCACCGTCGAATTCCGCCCAGCCATCGAGCGGAGTCCCAGTATTTTCCTTTGCAACGACGAATCCTTCGTGATCGATAACCAGTGCTAGCGGAATCGCTTGTGCGGAGTAGTATTCCACCAAGTCTCCGCGCTCGCCTTCCTCAAGCAGAATTACATCGGTTCCACCATTAACGATAGGCCAAGACATGTGCTTGTCCGAATCAGGGTCGCCAAAGGTCGAATTGATTGAGTCAAATGATTCGTAGCCATACCACGAAGCTAGAGAAATCGCAACCACAGGGTAAGGTCCGTCCAGAGCCTCCCATTCTGCCAAATTATGATCGATATGCTCCTGCACATAATGGCAGTTAGAGCAATCGATTGCCATGAAGTCTAGTATGACGACGCTGCCGCGCAGACTGCTAAGCTGAATGTCACCATTTTCGTCAGCAATCGCGTCGTCGATTCCCTCACGATTCATCGAAGGTGCCAACCAATCCGGTGCCTCGTTGACATCGTCTGAGGTGCCATAGATAGAGGAGGTTAGACCGAAGAGTGAGAGTGAAGCGTAGCCGATGATGCAGAATAGCACAACACCGACTCCGAATGCCTTCCAGGTGTCCGATTCCCGAAGAACATCGAAGTCGAGCCCCGCCACCATCGCTCTTCTGAACCTCCTCCGGTTTTTGACTCCGGCGGGGCTAGGGGCGCCTCTGAAAGTCGATATGAAGCATCATCACGGTTAAGTCGAGCCCTCAGGTCGGGCGCTTGCCGGGCTCGTGGTCTAGGGGTTATGACGTCGCCTTCACATGGCGAAGATCGCCAGTTCAATTCTGGCCGAGCCCACCACCTAGAATTGTTGTAGTCGATGGACTCGATCAAAGCGAATCGAGAAGGGAGCTCGCTCCAATTCTGAATCGCTTTGAGCCGGCATCGATGATTGAAGGGTCTTGGAGATGGACAAGATTGGTCAGGCGGCTAACATCCTCGACGGTCCTGATGCCACCTGAGAGTTTCACACCCCGCCTTTCTCCGAACGCGCGCTCGTGTCTCATCACTTCGTAGGCGAGAATTGATGCCGCTTCATCGGAACATGCGCCACGTTTTCCGGTACATGTTTTGACAAAATCAGCACCGGCTGCCAGAGCCATGCGAGCGGCGGCTCGCATGGGTCGCTCTTCCAGCATAGGAGTCTCGAGGATAACTTTCAGCACACACTCACCGGCAGCCTCGCGCATTGCGACAAGCCGAGCCAAATCAGACTCGCTGGGAAAATCTTCGTCTTTGCGAGGCTCAAGCACCACGTCAATCTCATCCACACCGGCGGCCACGGCTGCCGCAACAGCGGCGCGAATCTCGTCAGCATCAACGCTGCCGACTGGAAATCCACCAGCAACAACTGCCAACTGAATTCCATCATCAAGCAACCCGCGAACGTACGTAGCATGCTCGCTGAAGACGCATACTGCTCCAACGCGGGTTGAATTCGCCCGAGCCACAAAACCAGCCAACTGCTCGTCGCTCGCACCATGATCTAGCAGAGTGAAATCGAGGCATTCGATGGTGGCTTTCGCATCCAAGCAGATCCCTCAGGAATGCCGCTCAGCAAACTCATGCATGAATGCAACGAGTGCTTCGACAGACTCGATAGGACAGCCATTGTACAGACTCGCACGAATCCCACCAACCGAGCGGTGCCCCTTTAGTCCACCAAGTCCAGCAGCAGCAGACTCGGCTAGGAAAACCGACTCAAGCGATTCATCTGCGCACCGCCATGTCACATTCATCACCGAGCGAGCCTCAACTTCAGCATGAGGGACCCAGAAATCAGTCCGGTCGAGCTCGCCATACAATAGAGCCGACTTCGCCCGATTACGTGCAATCGAACCATCCAGCCCGCCGTTCTCTTCAAGCCATTTGAATACGCAATCGAGAACGAAGATCCCGAAGGTGTTGGGAGTGTTGAACAGCGACCCCTTCGAAGCATGAACTGTGTAATCGAGCATGGTCGGTAGCCGACCAGCATCGGAATTTTCCTGTGCCCGCGCCAGAGCCCAAGGAGAGAGAATGACCAGTGTGACCCCAGATGGACCGAGGTTTTTCTGAGCTCCAGCATAGATCAAATCGTGGGCTGAAACATCGAGAGGAACGCCTGCGATATCCGAAGAAGCATCGAGCACTCTTGGCTTTCCTCCACTATCTGGTAAAGCGTGGTACTGCGTCCCCATCAAAGTATTGTTCGAGGTGTAATGGACATACACTGAATCCTCACTAACAGCATATTCCCCTGCACTCGGAACAGAGCGGAAACCGTTCTCAGAATCACTCCAAATTACGCTTACTTCACCGACTCGCTTCGCCTCCACTACTGCCTTTTTTGACCAGCCACCGGTTTCGAGGAAATCGGCTCGCTCGCCCGGCTGCATAAGGTTCAGGGCGGTCATGTAGAATTGTGTCGAAGCTCCGCCCTGCAAGAATAGAATTGTGTAATCTTCTGGCACCGACAGCACCCGCCTGATTCTATCCAAGGCGCTGTCGACAACCGCTTGGAAAGTCGCGCTTCGGTGGCTGATTTCGCACAGTCCGAAGCCACTGTTGTTGAGGTTAGGTAGGGCTGCTTGAACTTCTTCGACGACTGACAGAGGTAGGACCGCTGGTCCGGCGCCGAAGTTGTGGATGCGTGATTCACTCACGCCCTTTGGGCGTGGGCGAGAGTCTTTCAGCACTTCTGCGGAACATGGGTTGGATTGAAGCCGGATGCTTCTGCCGTCGGGTCGTGCTTCGTATCGGCTTGGTCATGCTGCAAGGCGCGCGCCATGTGCATATGGCAGCCCTGCGCGCCGCCGCAAAATCAGTCGATATCGAAATCGAAATCCACGAGTTGCGTAAGGCGAGCGACCTTGAAGCAGCCGCGCCACACGCGCTCGTGTTTCCCGGAGGCGAATCCACCACGATGCGCCTAACTGGCAACGACTCCGCATCGAAGCTGCTCCCTGCGGTCTTCGAATGGATTCGTGCTGACCCAACCCGCCCAGTCCTCGGAACTTGCGCGGGTGCAATCTTACTCTGTGATCCTCTAGACGGCGGTACTCCAATCATCGCCGCCGAAATCGACCGAAACGCCTTCGGCCGCCAAGGCGATTCCTTCCAAAGCGCTCTCGAATCCGCCTTGCTCAAGCGCAAATTCCCTGGCGTCTTCATCCGCGCGCCTCGATTCACCAGCCTTGCCCCCCCGGCCGAGCCAGTAGCTATGCTTGGAGAGGAGATTGTGGGTGTGCGTGAGGGGAACCGTTTGGCTTTGACCTTCCATCCGGAATTATCCGAAGATGTGGGCTTCCACGAATGGCTTATCAAAACTGCAAAAGAGGTGATTGCGTGACATTTTCTGTGCGTTTGCCGAACATACCTGAACTTCCTGAGGCGGCTGACACCAACGATACCGAGGGCTGCATCCAATGCCAAATGGGCTCGAAACTCGTGCTCTTCATCACCGGTCACTGCCACTGGATGTGCGACTACTGTCCCCTCTCCGAAAACCGCCGCGAAATCGACTTCATGTACGCCAACGAACGCCGTGTCGAAATTGGCGATTGGGATGCTGTAATCGAAGAGGCGCGCGCCATGAATGCGACTGGTGCTGGCATTACAGGCGGCGATCCTGTGATGGCACGAGATAGGGTTCTGGAGGCTTGTCGGGTTCTGAAAGCGGAGTTCGGTTCGGGTTTCCACTTGCACATGTATACGAGTATTCCATTCAAGGTCGAATGGGCTGCAGAATTTGCTGAAGCCGGTTTGGACGAGATTCGCTTCCATTTCTTGGATTTGAAGTCTGAGAAATATGCCGATACAATGGCTGCTTGTGTCGAATCTGGGATGCTTACCGGCGTTGAAATCCCGTGTGAGCCCGACAAGTCTCACGAGTTGATGACGCTGCTCGAGACACTGCGCGGCATGTCTGTGCAATTCCTCAATCTCAACGAGTTGGAGATTACCGTTGGCAACCATGACAATATGGAGGTTCGCGGATTCAATTTGTCCGATGAGATTACTGCTGGCGCCGCTGGTTCTGCTGAATTGGCCGTGCGCATGCGCGACCGCGTCATGGCTGCACAAATTGGTGCGCCCGACCCTGAGGATGGCGTAATTCGCGAGCCTTATCCGTATCATCTGAAGTTCTGTACTGCGACCTACAAGGATAGTGGACAATTGCGCCGCAGATTTTTGCGGCGCGGTGAGCATACGATTGCGCCGCATGAGATTTTGACCAAGGACGGGACTCTTGTTTTCGGCGCAATCGATTGTGAGCCTGACGACGCGCCGGATTGGATTGAAGAGATTAACCAAGAGACGGGATTGCCTCGCCGGTTCATGCTGTATGATGAGGATAACCGGCGCATCGAATTACCGCTTTCGATGGCTGAAGAACTAATCGACGCCATCGATGCACCGATCGCTCTGGTCGAAGTTCATCCGACTTACGAGCGACTGGAAATGACTGTCGTTTATCTTGGAGAAGATGGCGAAGAGCAGTAGTCGAGCAAAACTGAAGACATCTCCTCTCGACTCCTTCAAGTACTCTCATTGAATATCGCAGGGTATGCCCGTGCAGACTTTCGATGCCAAGGGCAGTGAGGTCGACACTTATCGTCGGCTTTCCGCCTCACAGTTGGGTGTTTGGCGTTCTTGCCCGAGGCAGTGGTATTACAGCTACGAAGAGCGATTGAAGGGGCCGATGCCGCCACATATCATTCGTGGAAATGCGGGTGAGGAATGCGTTTGTCGAGTACTTAGGGACTCACCAGTACTCATTGCCCCAGACTCCACCGATGTGCTTACCTCACCACTAAATTCCGACGGAGCTCCTGATTGGGAAGATACTGGGAATTGGATGGGGTCGAGACTGCCAGCTAGGCCTGAAGCTGATTGGCCAGCCTCGCGCGACGCGCTGATGGAATGGGCTACTGCGCGCGTCGAGGTCCATTTCGATCGATGTTGGGATGCTGCCGTCGCGGACTGGGAAGCGACTCGGAACCGCGTTGGTTCGCTCGACGATATCGATGTAGAAGAGTGTCGAGCGATGGTCATCGAGGGCATCAGAATGCACCTCGATGAGGTTGAACGATGTATCGAGGCGAATGGTGGGCCGAGCCTCGCCGCTTGGCGGACTGGTGAGGCTCGCGAAGAGATACCTGCTCCAGATGGCTTCCCTCTGGTCTGGACTACTCCTCATCCAGCCGCTCGTACGGAAGGTGATGTGACTTGGCTAGAGGCTTGGGAAATCGCTCGGCCGTGGTTTGTTGATCCAGATGCCAAGTCATTCACTCAGACGAGTTGTATCCCTGAAGGATGGTTCCAAGGCGAGTACGATTTGGTCTATCGATGGGATGGCTCAATCAATATCATCGACATCAAAGCCAGCGTCGGCAAGGGTGATCGATCATACAGTTATATCGCGCAACTGCGCCTCTATGCCTGGCTCTGGTGGGAATCTCACGGGCGCTCTGAACAAGCGACCTCTCTGGCTATTTGGTACCTTGGAACTGGCACAGTCAAGCCAATCGTATTACCGACCGTCGCCGAGATGGAAGCCTACGAGAGCGAACTCGGCGACCTCTATCGATTGCTGCGGGCGGGCAATCCAACAATCGACCAATGCCCGCCTGACCCATCCCCCTACCGTCACTTCGATGCGGGTGGAATTCCATCAGATCCTCCAATTGATCCCGACCCACAAGCGCGCTGCAAGCGCTGTGATTTTCGTGGCTTCTGTCCGAAGGGTGGCCACGACCTCGAACTCACCGCAGAGCGCCGCATCGAGCGCTTAGGCCATGCTTGGCCGATTACCCCATTCGTAGAGAT
>CAXGBP010000017.1:0-9074 GCA_964007685.1 uncultured Candidatus Poseidoniales archaeon
GGGCTCCTCCACACACTCAATAGACACGCCTTGGACCTTGACCGGGCGCTCGACGTGGAATCGACTGCAGCGAAGTTATGCGTGCCTGAGGACATTCGCGGCAGCAAACTGTATGAGAACCTGCTCGGGAAGCGACCTGAAGCTTTTCGAGAGCGACATACGAAGATTGTTGAGGCGGATGAGAATCTTGTGGTAAAGTGGCGGCCAAACCTGCCAAATTTTGCCGTTGAGGCCGGTTGGTGGGATAATGCAGATGATTCTGACGAAGATGATTCTGAGAGTGGCGAGCCCATCGAGTTAGATGGCCTCGAGGATTAATCCTCCATTCTACACAGTTCGGACTGCAGAATAATCTCATGTGCCGGCTGAGTAATCGTTCAGATAACTCAATTGTTCGGCTGTGAGACTATCGATGCTGACTCCTTCTGCGGCGAGTTTTAGTGCTGCTAATTCGCTGTCCTGCTCGGCACTAATGTCGTAGACGATATTGTCGTAACCCTCGCCTTCTGCTGCTAGACGACAGAGGGCTAGGAATTGGTTAGCGAATGACATGTCCATGACTTCGCTCGGGTGACCTTCGGCGGCTGCCAGATTGACGAGGCGACCGCGAGCAAGGAGGTGGATGGTGCGACCACCGGCGAGCTCGAAGGCCTCGTTATTCTCACGAATTGTGTAGACGCGCGAGGCGCGCTGCTCGAGATCGGGAATGTTGATTTCGCAGTCATAATGACCCGTATTACAGATGATTGCGCCTTCCTTCATCGAATCGAAGTGACGACCAACAAGGACGTCCTTCATTCCAGTCGCGGTGCAGAATACGTCACCGATGGCTGCGGCATCATCCATTTGCATCACTCGGAATCCGTCCATCACAGCCTTGAGAGCGGGAAGTGGCTCAACCTCGGTGACGACAACGTTTGCACCCATGCCGCGAGCACGATTTGCCAAGCCCCTGCCGCAGTGACCGTAGCCAGCGACCACGAAGGTCTTGCCAGCTAGTAGCACGCTCGTCGCGCGGATAATTCCGTCGAGAGTCGACTGTCCGGTTCCATGGACATTGTCGAAATCCCACTTGGTCGAAGCGTCGTTAACTGCAATTACTGGGTAACGAAGCTCTCCCGCCTCGCCCATGGCTCGTAGTCGATGGACGCCGGTGGTCGTCTCCTCAGTTCCCCCAATGACTCCTTCAGCGAGTCCGGGATATTCAGCGTGTACTCGATAGATGAGATCAGCGCCGTCATCGAGAGTGAGGGTCGGCTTGAAATCGAGGGTGCGATCAATTGACTCGTAGAACTCCTCGTTATTCTGTCCATACCAAGCGTAGACGCTGTATCCCTCAGCGGCAAGCCAAGCAGCCACCTCATCTTGGGTCGAGAGTGGATTACAGCCAGACCAAGAGACCTCAGCACCGGCTGCTTCGATGGCCTCGATCAGAACCGCAGTCTCCTTGGTGACGTGTAGGCAACCGGCCACTCGCTGGCCGGCGAGTGGCTGATCTTTTTCCGCCTGGGCGCGCAATGCAGCGAGAGCGGGCATTCTGCTTCGCGCCCATGCGACCTTCAGACCTCCTGACTCTGCGAGCGAAAGGTCTGCCACAGTGTAGCGCTCACCAGCGTCCATGCTCACCGGCGGTCACCGCCGGGTCTTCAAGGTGCGGCTTAGCAACCCCCTTCAGGAGCTGCTCAATTTTGCATGTACCTATCGCTTAACTGCCGCCGCCTTGGCCTTGCTGGGCGTAATAGGCTGCGTAGTATTGCTCGGCATACTGTCGAGCAGTCGCTTCGTCGTAGCCTTGTCCGACCATCTGTTGAACGTAGGCTTCGACTGGATCCATCTGTTCGACGCCGCCGAATTGCTCGACAGTGTCTCCGGCATCGTCGCCCTTTCCGCGACGAACGAGAACAAGAGTCACACCGACGATTCCAAGAATCGCGATGACTCCAATCGCTGCGAACATGATCATCTGCGCGTTACCGCTGTCCTCCTCACAACCGTCTGCGCTCGGATTCAGTGCGCATGGATCGCTCGGACGTGGTAGCAAGTCGATGGTGAACGAATTATCGATAGTGTATCGGGAACCATCGCCCTCGACAATTCTCCAGTAAACCGTGACCTGTACACCGGTGGTCTCCGAGTAAAGATCCGCGATGTTCAGTGTCAGAGTGAATGAGTCATCGTCACCGAGTGCTGTGGTTCCGGTCGAATTGTACTTGCCCAGTGCCTTCTGGGTCGCCTTCGGTGAAGGAGTCAAATCCAGCGTAGTCTCTACGAGAGCGACCTCGATCATCACACCATTCTCGGCTCCGGATTTGACGTCGCCGTTGATTGTGACGAGGTCTTCCTTCTGAGAATCGGTGGAGCGCGGTGATGTAATCTCAACTATTGGTGGGTCGTCACCGAAGTCCTCGCCGACGATGATGAAGTACATCCTTGCCTTCTCAGATTGCTTACCGGCTCTGTCGTAAACGATGAGTTCAAGGCGAATTTGATTCTCTAGAGTGCCGTCGCTAGTCATGTTGTGGAAGACGTAATTCCACATATCTCCGCCGGCCGCATCAGGCACCTGATACTCATGGCCCTCAAGTGTTGGGTCTGAGGAATCGACAGGGTAGTCGAAGAAGACTCGATACTCGAACAACTCGATTCCTCGCTCACCCTCGGGTGCGTCAGCATCGCTGCTAGCCGATGAGTCGAATGAGAGACTAATGTCTCCGCTATCGGTTAGCCTGACACGATAAATTGGCCAATCAACGCCACCGACAGTCTTGGTTCCGTCCAGAGTCAAGTATTCGTCCGTGATATCATTCTCGACCAACTGTAAGTCCGCAGTAGGTCTGAATTCATCAGCCAGAGTGTCGTCGGTGACCAGATTGATGTAGGTGATTCGGGTGTGCCCTTCCTCATCGTGGAGATATAGGATTAGGAGCCACTCAGCACCGATTCTACATCCAGTGTTGGAACTACTGTCTCCGACACAGAAGCTTCCCAGTGTTGGGATGCTTGGGCTAGTCTGGCGGATGTGGCTGATCTCACCATAATCGATGACCTCCCCCTGCCATCCAGTGACTGACTCATTCATGTCAGTGGATTCTAGAGTCCAATCCGCCGTGATGCCCGGTCCAAGAGATGCATCAGCGGTCAAGAAAGAAAAGTCGAGGTCTGAATTCGACTTGATGTACATCGTTGCGTAGGCACCGGTCACAGTGTCAAGCGAAGGCGCCTCCTCGTTGATTGTCAAATCAAATCCATCACCAGCGATACCGAAGTTCGTTGGATATGGAGTGACATGGTAACTCAACATGTTGGAGAGCAGAGGCATCGAGGTTCCGCCGAATGGCTGTGAGAAGCTCGGGTTCTCAACATCGAGAGTGGTGACAATCATTCCACCGGCTCCACGGTTACAGATCGAGAGCAGTGACTGAGTATCGAATGACTCGCTGCGCATCAGCGTGTGGAAAGTTCCCGTTGGGTCGCTGATGCGTCCACCACACACCTGTGGGATCTGGTCGAACTGCACCTGTGCGGTGTCCAATCCAGCGAGCGCTACGTAAGAACCGCCGTGCACACCTGCAAAGGCTGCGACATTGACGTTCTCAAGCAATGGATGGTAAGCATCAACGACAACGAGGTCCTCATTGGTCACCGTGTTATTCCATTGATTTCTCATTGCGATGTCCATGCCAAATGGTAGTCTGTTGGGTTGGTACTCGTTGCGGTAAGGCCCGAGGTGAATCTGTACAGTTCCGCCGTTCACCATGTAAGCCTCGAGGACTTCGGTGACCGATAGGCCGTCAGAATCGCGGGTCGCAGAGAGTGTCTCGTAATACTCTCCGTAAACCACGTTGTAGTCAGTTTGCCAAGGCATGAGGATCTTCTCATAGTGGTCAAGCCAGTTCTCGGTCGCATATCGCTCCCAGTCATCGATCATCAATTGGGTGTAAGACATGCCCATCGATTCGAGGTCCTGCTTGACGCGCTGTAGGCGATTCTGGTCAGTCGGATTCGATAGAATTGCAACATCAACATTGTTCTTGAATTCAATCTCGAAGTAGCGGTCATTGCCTGACTGCTCGCCATCCTCGGTAAGGATGGCGTAGAAGCTGACATTGTAATCATGTCCATCGTACCAACCGCTGTATGGCGTTGTCCAATTAGCGAAATCGCGTGCATGTGGATCGAGGTTGAAAGGTCCATTATCCGCAGACTGTTCGTACACCGTTTGTCCGGAATCCATGTCAACGACCTTCATCATCAATTCATACTCTCCCGCGATTACTCCGTTCAACAGTGGAACTGAGAAGGAGTGCTCTGAGACCGAATCAAAGGTGTAGACGCACTTGTAGGTGATATCGGAGACACACTCGAGGATATTCGGTTGCATCAGAGTGATGTCAGCGCTTGCGATACTGAAGATGATCTGCGTGTGATTGTTGGCAGTCGTCGTCTCGGTCTTATTGTACCATGTCGTTCCCTCCATAGAGGTGTTGAGAGTGGTAGTTGCATCGATTCGGTAAATTCCAGAACGGAAGTTGTGATTAGCCACTTCCACCTTCTCACGCTCTGCAGCATCGAGGCCATTGATGTCGTTTACGTAGAATCCATCTTCTTCGAAAGTGAATTCATCGATGCGGATGTTGTCGATTGCGAATCCAGCTAATCCAGCATTACCATTGACTCCGTCGTCATTCGACTGGAAGCGCCAGGTCAATGTTACCTCGGAGCCCGAGAGATCTGTGCACTCAGTAGCCCAGTCGAATGTACTGTTCGATGTCTGGTTCAGAAGAGTGATGTGAGTCAGGTCGATGATGACCGATTTCACCAGAGACTCGGAATCGAACCAGACAACCGACTCGTAGCGGTCAGAATGATCGCCCATGTACTCAACCTCATCGTAGCGGCCGTTATTGTCGAAGTCCTCACATGCGTGGAATGGACGTATGCCGTTCTCATTGAGGTCGGTCCAACTTCCCCAAACGGTTCCTTGGAAGACTTCGCCTCCCTTCGACCACTCGATTTCAAGGCCAGCCGCATCGCGAATAGCAAGTATGTTTCCATCGCTGTCAGAGAGGAAGTCTCCCTCAGAGAAGTAATCGAAAGAGAGGTAGGTGAAATCAGTGCCTCCTGATGCGACAGGAATCGGATCTAGTCTGACAAACTCGTTCCAGTTGTCTCCGTATCCCGTATCTGGGTCTCCAAGCCAATAGGCGAAGGAATTGAACACACCACGGCTCTGAGGTAGCATTGGGTGGTCGCCGTTGGTATCATCCAATCGACTTCCATTTTCGTTTTCATCATCCTCCCACATTGGTTCAAGTCCAGAGAAATCCTCGATCGCGATAAGGTCAGGAAGAGCGTTCTTGATTGTCGTCTCGAGCTGGAAATCAGTGAGTGTGTTACCATAGTTCTGGACACGAATCTCGATGTCGCGGTCACCAGAGGCATACTTCAGTCCATTTTCCAGACTGACCCATGGCTCCTCTGCGACACCTGGGTCAAAGAGATTCTTTACAGTAATCTGGAACTTGACCTCATCATTCGTATCATCCGCATTATCGAAGCCCGATGGGTCGGTCAATGTCGTCTTGATGTAGTAAGTTCGGTTATCTATGAAGTCGGCTGTTAGAGAGACTTCCTCCTCAGCACCTGCTACGAAGTTATTGAACTCCAGAGTCTGACTCACGACCTCTTCGGTGCCGAACTCTACGTCGGTCTTTCGAATTGAGATGTTGTCGAAAGCGAATCCGTCAAGACCCGTGTCCTGTGATGAGCCATCAGGCCCAACGCTTCCCATCAGACCACTTCGGAAGCGGAAGCGGATATCGATGACCTCTCCAGCGTAGCGGGTAAGGTCAATCGCATCGTCGCCGCGGAATTCCAGCCATGGGGTGGCTGTGTTGTAGTAGAAATTATCATTGTAGGTGTTGTACTCAGGGTCATAACCAAGTTGGTAGAGACGGAAGAAGCGCTCATTGTCCCAGCCACCGGTAAAGAAAACCTGTTCCCAACCATTACCGTCGCTCCAAACATCGATTCCACACGAGTCTTCGTAGAGCCAGCGTTCGACGACAGAATATTGCTCGGCAAGATAGAGTTCGAAGAATGCGGTTGAACAAAGGAGATCGACATCGAGGTAAGCTGCATCAGAGCCGCTCAAGTCGACGTTCTCAATGATGAATGCCTCATCCATGTTGTTGTAGTAACCAGATTGGTTGTCGTCACCTTGATGGTCCATTCCGGCCCACATGTAAGTAGTTGGATTCGTATCTGCCTCATACCAATCGTCAATTGCGGAACCGTTGGAGTCTGTAGATGCATTCCACTCCTCATGCCAAGAGGAAGAACCGTCACCATACTCTCCTGTATACGAGATCAAATCAATCGAACAGGCTGCGCAATTTGTTGAATCGATATTACCTTCGAAGTCATTCGAGTAGACAAGAGTGTCAGTTCCACCAATTACTTCCTTGACTTCAAGGTCGACATCAATCGAACCAGAAATCGGATTTAGGCCCGTATTCTTCACAGTCAAATTGACGAATCTGGTACCTTCACCAATTTTAGCCGCACCAGTTGCTGGGTCATATGCAGCAGGTGCAATAGTCACCTCAGTAATACCAACATCCTCGTTGTCGAGGCTTAGAACGGAGAGGAAATCTCCAGCGCCAGCCCATCCTTGTGTATCAAGCCACATAGCGCTGTTAGCGAACCTGTAGGATCGGTCTCTCTGTCCAATAACAATTTCGAAAGCGCTATCTTCCCCTCCAGCCAATTGACCCGGAACGGCCATCGTTGGCCGGCGACCTACGTCAAAAGATAGTGAAGATAGATATCCAGTTCCGGTTGGATTTGAAAGGATGATTTCTACCGTGTTTACTTCTCTCAAGTTATCGACCAGAAGGTAAGTTTGGTTCTGAGCGCTTGAATCTTGTAGACGCGTTAAGGTAACTTCAGTTGGAACGAAGAAGTCCATGTTTCCATCACGGTTGACGTCGGCAATTGTAATCGAGGCGCCCAAGTAATCACCGAGCATTACGTAATTCTGAGTGTCCCATGAGTTGCCAGATAGTGTTGCATAGGAGATGTTTCCAGTAATTCCATCCACTGCAGCAATTAGGTCTACTTCTTGGTCATCATTAGTATCGGAAATATCGAGGCCATAGAGAGGGTAGTTGTGCTCAGCGTCGAGTTTGAAGTTGTGAACACCACTTGCGGTAGCGTCAAGTGGATTAGGATATGTTCCGAGAGTACAATCGTACTCGAGAACGGTCATGTTGTCATAGTGCCCATTAGAATATCCAACACCAGTGTTGTATGGTGGTGTACGAAGAAGCCAGATGTCTAAGTCCTCACAGTCAGTCTGAGGGACACCGATACCTCCTCCAAGGACATCCTCGCCCCAGTGGCCTAGCAGTAGGTTGGTGTATAGCCCATTTGTCAACGGAACAGGTATGGTTTGTTGAGCAGTGAATTGGGTTGGGTCTGGCCCCTTGTAGATATTGAGATAGTTGTTAGTGAAAGTGGGGTCAATTACGCTCATTACAATATCTGCATCTCCATCACCATCGATGTCTGCAACATCCATATCTTGCAAGTATGGATTGCTGACGGTAATAGCATCTGATGGATCCCAGTTGTTGATTCGCTCATCACAATCCCCCCAAAGTATGGTTAGATTTCCAGGGACCATTGGTCCACCGACGAATCTAATGTTCTGTTGATAATACACAACATCGTTGACATCATCCCCGTCGACGTCAGCAATATACACTCTGGTTCCGTCTGCTGTATCGCGGAATCCTGCGCGGTGAGAATCATTGTTTGAGATGAAAACATCCTGCCTGTCCCCGAAGCCGCCATTTCCATCGTTGTACAAGGCCGAGATGAAGTGGCCCATCGAACTGGCAGAGACGATATCGTTGTCGTTATCACAATCGATATCGCCGATTGTGATGTACGATGGATCTCGCTGCACAGCATACTGTGTGATGTGGGATGCAGATACTGATGGAACCAGTGAGAGCATAGGCGAGCTCAGCATCAACATAACAAGAAGAATTGCTATCCGACCTTCTCGGGAATCGTTTTTGGCGTTCTTTGACGAGGACATATGACTTCGTCGAATTTCAGTTCTCTCTTATGCCTTCGCCCGTTCTGACTTTAGCAACTCCTTAGGAGTTGTGAGGAATTGGCGTCGTATTAGGGGGCTTCAAGCCAACTTGGATTCGGGGCATACTGTGTCTCGGCACCACCATGGATTCGCTCAAGGCGGCCGAGTAGCCAGAGCCTATCGAGGAACATCTGCAGTTCGATACCCGAGCGATTGACGCGCTCTCCGAGCAGACTCTCTATCGATCCGAGGGAGAGTGAGGTGTGGCCGTGCTCACGAACGACGAGAGTCATCACCAGCTGAATCCACGACTCGGCCATTGGGTCTCCAGACATATTGTCAGAGAGGGGTTCGGGAGGCTCCTCCAATTCATCGAGAAAGATGCTGATTTCTGCCAAATCCGGCTCTGTGCGAGCCGGCGCTCCCAGCGTATCCAAGCCGGCCTCGATGTCGAGGTCACCGATTACTCTGACAACTGAAGGAAGACGACTTGGATCTGGAGGAGGTCCTGGCAATTGGTTAACCTTCTTTGCCGCCGGTGCTCCATCAATCGCTTCCTCCAATGCACCGCTGACAGATTGAGTGTAACCAATATCGCCTTCGAGTCCGATTCGTTCGCGGTATAGATTGACCCACGATGGCGGACCTTGGATGACAACCTCGACGTCTTGCTCGTTCGAGCGGAAGGAGAATCGGATGTTGTCCTCGTCACTCATCGAATCACCCGTTGGGTATCTGGTTTTGAATTCAGGCCTCGGCTAGATTGCGTAGAACTGTCTGCAAGATGCCGCCGTTACGGTAGTAATCGACTTCTACCGGCGTGTCTAATCGGACCACTGCGTCGAACTTTATGACATCCCCGCTCGACTTGGTCGCCGTGACTGTGATGGAAGAGAGGGGGTCGAGGTCGGCGTGAGCTGGGATGTCAAAAGTCTCGGTCCCGTTAAGTCCCAGCGAATCGGCATCC
>CAXGBP010000018.1:0-8879 GCA_964007685.1 uncultured Candidatus Poseidoniales archaeon
ACAGAATCCAGAATGCCGCCCCGCGTGCAGTTCCGGGATCATCTTGGATTCCGGCTAATCGTTCCGATGTGGTTGATGTGGTTGAGCACATTCTTCCCATTTTGCTCACTGATGTTGGTGGTATGGAGCGCAATGACCTAGGATTAATCCTCGACGCATCGCAAATCTTGGAAGAATCATCGTGGAGCGAGGCGATTGCCGAGAAGTCCGAATCGATTCAGGATGCGAGACTTCTCGAAGCACTCCAATCGTGATTAAGCAATTTCTGAATTTCATCCTCTCCCCAGTAGAGTTCGCCAGGTATTTCGACGCACCAACCGACTTCGCTGATACTTTCGTCATTTGATTCCCAGCCGTAGGGTTGCGGTTCTTCGTCGATTTCGACACGGACGACGGTACCGCCTTCGAATAGATTTTCATCGAATGATGTTGCTACACCAAGGAGTCCAGTTTCTTCGAATAGTTCTCGCAGTGCAGCGATTTCGTTCGGTTCGGCCTCTCCTATGGTGCCGCCGGGTAATTCCCACCCTCGTGTGCAGTGCTTGACCATCAACCAACACGGTATTTCCAAAGATTGTTTTGGCACTCCCCAAACGACTACCCAGGGCTTATCATCAGTCATTTGACATCGCCTCGCGGATAGATTCAGCGAATGATTGTGCTTCAGCGTCGCCTTCGGCTGCGAGGCGGCGAGCGATGAAGAAGGCCTCAGAATGTCTACCTTCATCTGCCAGTCTCATTGCTCGACTCAACTCAGATTCTATTGTGTCGGTTACTTCACTCGATTGTTTATTTGATGCGACGCTGGCAGAGGCTGGAGTAGCAAGGTTCTGCATACGTGCAAGGAATTCAACTCTATCTTTGATGTCCGGAGCCTTCCAAGGAGTTGCGCCTTTTCCATCTATTTTCGCCTCCATACGTTCACGGAATTCATCACGTGATCTTAGCGTGGGGGAATGTGTCTGGGCTTGGTCATAGCAGAACCAGGCGTGGTCGTATTCTGCTCGCCTTTCGTGCAATCTTCCCATGCGAGCCCATGTTTCGTGATTCGATGGACGTTGGGCGAGCAGTTTACCAGTTAGTTCGAGATACTCATCTTCGTATCCGTCTTCTAGCAGGCGTTCCATTCGACGGGAAAACAGAATGTTTGCACGTTGATCGGAAAAATCCAGTTTGCGGACGCGTTCGATGAATGATACAACTCCGCCAGCCGCACTTACCCTTTCCCACCATGCATCAGGGTCTAGAGGGTCTACTGAGAGCGCGCCTTCTAGCAGTGTTTTGGCAGAGCCTGTTAGATTGACCCCGTCGAGTTGAGCAAGCAATTCAGGGTCGCGACCGAGAATAAGGAATAATTCGTCTAGGACGGCTCTGATACCGTTAGCATCCTGCGCTTTTACCTTGATTTCAAGCAGGATGCGCCAATTATCTGGATGTGTAAAATCATGTAGAACAGCTTGCCTAGCACTTTGTTCAGCCCAACTCAGATTGCTCGGATCGGTTTCAGCAAGTTTGAGGAATTTACTGGCTTGACTTCTATGGCGATTACCAAGGCTTCGGCGGGGATGTTGTAGACTCGCTCCGATGTCGGACGCGGTCATATCAGCACCTCATAGGACGCTCTCATACGGCGAGAGGTCAATTCCTAGTGGTAGAGTCGCATCGATACCAATCTTGCTAGTTAGGCCGTCAGCCCCTCTACTCGGGTCGAGACTCGAGCCTTTCTGACCCGAGAGAATTACAGTATCCTTATCCGGTTGCCATCGAGTCATCAATGCCCATTCGACCCGAACTGGATTCGAACAATCGATATCGCTGTTTACGACGGTCACTTGTTTCATTGAGCGATGACCGTCGAGTGCTGCGTGAATCGCTTTCACCCCATCTCCTTCATTCACCGGTTCGATAGCTACGACTGCCGAAAGCCAACCGCTACCTCCGTCGGTCATGTAGACATCTGTACACGGGACCACAGCGTTGACTGCTGCCTTAATGGTCGGTGCGCGAGGAAGACCCATGAGAGTTCTATGTTCGACCTCGGCGGGAATTAATGCGTGGAAGATGGGTGAATTTCTGTGATGAACTGAATCGTATTCGATGACTGCTTCTTGTCTTACTTCGTCGACTGTGCCTGTAATGTCAACGTATGGCCCTTCGTTGTCATCGTCCAAAGTGATGCGGGCACACATTGCATATTCTGCATCTGCTGGTACTTGGATTCCATTTGAAAGAGTAACGAGCTTGAGTGGCGATCCGTGAAGTCGCTCGTGGAGGGCGGCAGCGACCTTGAGTTCATCGAGGTCGTAAGTGAATGACATAGCAGCCGCCAGTAGAACAGTCGCGTCGGCACCATTGACTACTGCGATATTGACCTCGTCACCATTCGCTCGCGCCTTATCTGTGATAGTTCGCAGGTGGCGTGGAACGAAGCGCGCTACACAGTGGTTCGCATCTCGGAGGAATTGTCGATGGTAGGACATATTTCTGACTCCATCATACTCTGCAATAATCACAGAGGCTGATTGGTATCGTCCGCGATCTTCTCGATAATGCCAAGGGATAGGTAGCGCATTCAGGTCAACCGAGGCCTGTGTATTCTCCAGAACTTGAGCAGAGTGGGCATCAACAATTTCAGGTTCAGACGGGTTGGCCATAGCCCATGCGAGTATGTCGATGAGTTCTCCCGGTGTAACTTCGAACAATGAGCATAATCGATCGCGAGCTAGCACATTGAGGGCGGAACGTTGTCCAGGAGCCTCAGTGATTGAATTGAACAGAACAGGAGCGTTGGAGGTTGCAGAGGAGTAGTCAAACATACCATGTTCAACGCTGATTTCATCATTTACTTCAGCGACGCCATCAACCAAATCCCTGAAGGCCATGAACACAACCCGTTGCGTCATCTGTTTGAATGTTGGCGAGAAAGGAGCAGTGCCTCACATCACCTACGGTGAGTCCGTCACGCTCTTATATGGGGGGTAGGTCGGCGGGGCGTTCCTTCGAGGTGCTGTGTTTTGGGTCGTGGATTGTTCTCTGGACCAAAGATGAAGAAGGATCGCAAGCGGTTTCGCTGGAATGAGCGGAAATTCAAGAGCCGAGAGACCAAGAGGCGGCAAGGTGGAATCCTCAAGCACGACCCACTTCGCGGTTCTACTCAAGCCAAGGGAATTGTCATCGAGAAGGTCGGAATTGAGGCTAAGCAGCCTAATTCTGGAATTCGTAAGGCAGTAAAAATTTCACTGATTCGCACAGGTAACAAACTGACTGCGTTCGCACCAGGTGATGGTGCAATTTCATTCATTGATGAGCACGACGAGGTTCTCGTCGAGGGTATCGGAGGACGCATGGGTCGTTCGTATGGTGACCTTCCTGGTGTTCGATTCAAGGTCATCAAGGTCAACGGAGTATCTCTAGATGAGATGGTCAGGGGCCGAAAAGAGAAGCCTATCAGGTGAGCATCATGTCGGAAACCGAAGAAGTTCAGCAGGAAGCTCCAATCGCGGGTATCGGTACTATGGTCTTCGGAAAGTGGGATGTTTCCGAGATTGTTTGCGATGATCCCGGTCTTGCACCTTACATCAATCTCACAACAATCGGCACCCCGCACAGCGGTGGTCGCCACGCCAATGCTTGGTTCGGAAAGGCTAAGCTTTCGGTCATCGAACGCTTCATCAATAATCTGATGCGATCAGGGAAGTTCAGTGGTAAGAAGCAGCACTGTGCTAAAGCCTTCGAAGCGGCTCTGGACAATATTGCTGAGCGCACCGGAGAGAATCCACTTCAGCACTTCATCAACGCAATCGTTCACTCTGCTCCATGTGAGGAAACCACTCGCATCAAGTTCGGTGCAGTCAGCCAGCCAAAAGCAGTTGATTCGTCTCCAAGCCGACGCCTCGACGTGGCACTGCGCAACCTCTCCAAGGGTTGTGCCTCCGCCACTGCAAAGAGCACCCGCACACTGACTCAGGGCATCATCTCCGAGATCAATAAGGCCGCTGCTGGTGACGTTGCTTCCTTCGCGGTCGGCAAGAAGGATGAGATTGAGCGCATCGCTGCTTCAGCACGCTGATATTCAGTATCTGACTTTGTAATCTTCAGAATCGACAACCCTTGTATCACGTAGTGATACAATCGGCTTTATGAACCAAAGTCAGGTCGCCGGCCCAACCAGAGGTTGAGAGAATGGGCCGTAAGGAAGACAACATCGCAAGAGCGACCGAAGTCATGCACACTCGAGAGCGAATTCGCAACCTTGCTATTGCTGCTCACATCGACCATGGTAAGACCACGCTCTCAGACAATTTGATTGCTGGTGCTGGAATGATGTCCGAGGACCTTGCGGGGAAATCCCGTGTCCTTGACTTCGATGAGCAAGAGAGCGCTCGCGGTATCACAATCAACGCAGCGAGCGCTTCGATGGTTCACGCTATTCAGGCTGCAGATGATGATGGTAACCTTCTCTGGGATGACGCGGAAAAAACCAAGCCAACGACGAACGATTACCTGATTAATCTCATAGATACACCCGGTCACGTCGACTTCGGTGGAGACGTTACTCGAGCTATGCGAGCCGTCGATGGCTGCATCATCCTCGCTTGTGCAGTCGAAGGAACCATGCCTCAGACTGAGACTGTGGTTCGCCAGGCTCTGAAAGAGAAGGTCCGTCCTGTTCTTTTCATCAACAAGGTCGACCGCTTGATTAACGAATTGCAAATCGATGGACCAGAGATGATGCAGCGTTTTGAAAAGATCATCGTCAAGGTCAACAAACTAATCCAAACCTTCGCTCCTGAAGAAGTCGCAAAGGATTGGCAAGTCAGTGTTGGTGCCGGAACTGTTGCATTTGGTTCTGCATACTACAATTGGGGAATGTCCATTCCTTACATGAACAAGACTGGCTTGAACTTCACGGATATCTTTGAACACTGCGCTAATGACGACCAGAAGGCTCTTTCAAAGAAGGCTCCAGTTCACGAGGTTCTTCTCGACATGGCTGTAGAGCAGCTTCCTTCTCCGATTGTGGCACAGAAGTACCGCATCCCGAACATCTGGCAGGGTGATCTTGAGACAATTGAGGGTAAGGCGATGCTCGAGTGTGACTCTGATGGCCCTCTATCTTTGATGATTACGAAGATTTGGATGGATCCTCACGCAGGAGAGGTTGCAGTCGGACGAGTTTATTCTGGATCTGTCAAACACGGTGAATCTCTCTGGGCTATCGGCGGCGCTAAGGCTGAGCGAGTTCAACAAGTTAGTATGATGGTTGGCAGTGACCGAATTCAAGTTTCACATGTCAGTGCTGGAAACATCGCCGCAATAACCGGAATTCGTAGTGCTGCAGCCGGTGTAACAATCGCTCGAGAAAAGGATGCTGAGCCATTTGAGGCAATCCGCCACTACTCCGAACCAGTCGTTACCGTCGCCGTCGAGCCGAAGGCGATGAAAGATCTCCCGAAGTTTATCGACGCTTTGCGTGGATTGGCTAAGGCCGACGCATCTCTACAAGTTTCCACTAATGCTGAGACTGGTGAGGCTTTGCTCGCTGGAATGGGCGAGTTGCACCTTGAAATTACAGTTTATCGCCTCGAAGAGGAACAGGGTATCAAGGTCAAGGTCAGCGAACCGATCGTCGTTTACCGAGAGTGCATTGAATCGAATAATGACGGCCGAGCATTCGAGGGCAAGTCCCCTAACCGTCACAACAGATTCTACATCGAGGCCGAGCCTCTCTCAACTGATGTCGTTCAAGCTATGCGCGAGGGTCACTTCGGCGACGGTACTGTCCGTAACAAGGATTCGAAGTCCGTCGGAGACAAGTTCGCCGAATTTGGAATGGAGAAGAACTTGATGCGTAAGATCTACGCAATCAACGGAACAAACGTGCTGGTTAACGATACAAAGGGTATTCAGAACTTGCACGAAACTCGTGAACTCATAATTGAGGGATTCAACGAAGTCTGCAAGAAGGGACCCCTTGCCGAGGAGCCGCTAATGGGGGTCATGATGCGACTCGTTGACGCAAAGTTGCACGAAGATGCAATCCACCGTGGTCCTGCTCAAACTATCCCAGCGGTTCGCAACGCCTGCCGTGGTGCACTAATCCGCTCTCGCCCAGTTGTTCTCGAGCCAATGCAGAATATCCGCATTGACGCCCCTAACGACGTCATTGGCGGCGTTACACGAGAGGTTACCACACGCCGTGGTGTCATTGAGGACATGCCAGTAGATGGTGGCACAGCCTCAGTCATCGGAAAGATGCCAGTCGCAGAGACATTCGGCTTTTCCAACGATATTCGCGCAGCTACTCAGGGTCGCGCAGTCTGGAACACCGAGAACGCCGGCTTCGAGATATTGCCTATGGCACTTCTTGAGAAGACAGTTGGAGAGATCCGTGAGCGTAAGGGCCTGAAGCCAGATATCCCTGGTGAAGATTACTACACCGATTGATTGCAGAAAACCGCACGCTCTAGAGCGAGGCACTTTTTCAATCGCAGATTGCCTTAGTTGATTCTAACGAGTTGGAAATCCGTCATATCTCGCAGAAGTTCAACTGCAGGCGAATCACTTAGTGAATCAAGGCAGTCGTGAGCGATTTTGTGATGTTCCATGGCTCTGTCGAGTGCATAGCGAATCGAACCATTCTCTTGTAATTCAGCAACGGCGTTTGCCAATTCTTCATTCGGAGCAGACTCTGTGCCGAACAATTTGCGAAATGTCGGTAGGTCTGCCCCACTCTCAAGCGCATGGATAGCAATCAGTGTGCGCTTGCCCTGAACGATATCAGAGCCAGCTGGCTTACCCAGTGTCTCTGTATCGCTGACCATATCGATATAATCGTCCATAATTTGGAAGCACAGACCCAAATTGAGGCCCCACTTGGCCATGTTATTGACGGTTTGAGTGTCAGCACCAGCTAGAATCGCTCCGGTTTCAGCGCAAGTTTCGAACATTGCACTGGTTTTACCTGCAATCATCGCGATGTATTCATCCTCGGAAACTGAATCACGATCCTCGAATTCGAAATCTTCCTGTTGGCCTTCGGCGACTCTCCTTACCATTTCGCCAATGGTGCTGACAACGTGGCGAAGTTGTGAGTCTTCGATGTGTTCGCTATCGGCAAGCATCTCGAAGCCAAGAGCGAGCATGGCATCGCCTGCATTGATAGCAGTCGCATCATCATAGGCGATGTGCACAGCATCCAAACCGCGGCGTATCGGATCTTGATCCATGATATCGTCATGAACCAAAGTGAAATTGTGAATGATTTCGATACAAGCTCCTAACGTGTAATGGCCTTCATGGCCATTACCAACAGCATCACCTACGAGGCGCGGCATAATTGCACGCAATCTTTTGCCACCTCCGGTGAAAAGGTGTGACATTGCACCTCGCAGTCGCTTTTGCTGAATCTTACCGAGATTCTCCTGAATGACTCCTTCGACGATGTCGCGGTGTTTTCCCAATGCGGCTAGAACATTAGCAGCAGAATCAGAGGGATGCGTCACGGACAATTCTCCACACCTGATTATGTCCGTATGCGCATTAGAGATTACTTCATCGATGTCGACATCGCCACCATCTAGGTAATTATCGAATATTGCCTCAAACCATGGCGCAATCAATTGGCTCTTCCATCGCCCTTGTCGCGCCATCATTGCTTTCAATCCAGCATCATCCAACCAATCGATGGCTTGAATTTCATTTCGGTTGAAATCAACATCACAATCGGCCTTCACAATCATCACGTGATCAATTTCATGTTCGATCCATTCTGCGTTCCAGCGACACTTGTATTCGAAGCGACCAATGTGATTGAAATCCCAAGAGTCAGTAACTGAGCGAGGGATACCAAGCTCCTGCTCTAATTTTCGTCGAGCAGCCTCTTTGACGCCCTCGACAGCCTCCCCATTTTCTCCTGCAATATCCAGAGGATGACTGCAACATGAGTTCGCCCAGACGCTAGGGAAGGTGATTTTCTCAGATGCGCGTTTTTGAACAAGAAGCCGACCGTTTGAATCGTAAATCAGCACACTGAAAGCACGGTGACGCATACCTTCTCCGAGATGTGTCTGCAATTTGCTTGCCGTATCAATCACAGTATCGTTCTCATCGAGACAGAGGCAAGCCTCTACCATCATCCCGGCTTGGGATGAGTCGTGGTCGGTGAGTGCACGGTCTGAATCAGACATATCTCTCAATCCGCTCGGGATGGGAGTCCCATATAATCAGAATGGCCAGTAGTCGAAGGTTGATTGTGTCAAAGCATGATTCGCGTTCCGCGAGTTGTGCCTTCAGCCAGTAATTGCATTACGCGGTCGGTTTTCCTTCCATCGAGAAACCAAACATGTTCAACATTTTGTGCAATCATTGCTGCACTCTCAAGCTTGAGAAAAATTCCTCCGGTTACATCCACAGTGGAGTCGTGCTCCCCAGAAATCTCATGTTTTGGCTTCCAAATTGGGATTAATTCTGCCGATGAATCAGAAGGTGGTGCACTGAGTAGTCCTTCTGCGTCTCCAAGTAGGAAGATACAGTGAGTGATTGATTGAGATTCTTGAGCGATTCGGACCATTAGATCGTCTCCTGAGAGGATTCCGAATCGCTTCGGGGGTTCGCAGTCCACTACATCACCAAAGGTGACTGCGACGATATCTCTTGGACAATTTGTAATCGGCGTGAGTGATCCAGTGAACTCGGGTCCAGTTTCACGCGCCCATTGCGAGGGGGGGAGATTTCGTATCTCGATGTTATGTTGTTCAAGGGCTTCGCAGAGTATCGAATCTAGCTCAAGCATATCTTGCCGAATTGAATCAACTGCGAGGATTTGTTCGGTCAGAATTGCCTCGTCAGCGCCTTGGGCTATTCTCCACTTCTTGGCT
>CAXGBP010000019.1:0-8849 GCA_964007685.1 uncultured Candidatus Poseidoniales archaeon
CCTGGCCTATTGCAGGTCGCTGTTGGTGCGTGCGTGGCCGATGTTCTCTCAATGGATTTGAAGTGGCCCAATGATCTATTGATTGACGGACGAAAGGCTGGCGGGATTCTCGTTGAATCAAGTTCACTCGATGGCCGCGTAAGAATTGGAATCGGATTGAACCAAAATCCCTCACAAATCGAAGGCCGAGAGGTAGCAGGTTGGACTGAATCTATTGGAGCTCTAGATGATGCAAGTGTTTTCGGAATCGTTGATGCTGCAATCGCCTCCATCCTGGATGATTCAGTTCCCATCGCAACCCCTGAATCATCTCAATTGCAAAGAGCCTCATGGGCTGCGATGTCGAGGGCCCTATCTCGAGGGGCAGAAGCTACCTGTACAGACATGCCGGTAAGAATAGTGGGCCTCAAAAAGTCGGGCGTACTTATCGCGATAGGCGATTCAAGATTACTCGAAATCGACGATGTCGGAGAACTGGTCATCTCTTTCTGACTGGGCGAGGCAGACCCAGTCGCTCGCGCACAAGCCTAATCTTACCCGAGGAGGTTTTGGTACACACACCTTCAGTTGCTTCCAAAATTTCTCGAGTAGAATCGTAATCATCAAGCCCAACCTTGAGAATTAGTAGAGCAGAATCAGAATCGCTGCGCATATCATACATTCTGAAACTAATCTGACTCAGAATCCCCCCTAGTGTAGATTCGCACTCAGCACGACTCAAACCTGCTCCGTTTACCTCTACTCCGATCCAGCGGTGCTTCCCGCGAGCAGCCTTACCGAGTTTGGGCATGCATCGCCGAGGAGGTCCTCGCTTAACGAATTCTCGGCGAATCAGAGCCGACGACGTCAAAGTCCGCTGACAACAGCGACGACCCGAAGACGACCAACCATCTCGTCGCTCGCCCGCGCTCCAAGAATTACCTGGCAATCTGGGTGGAGGCTACTGACGAGAGATTCACTCAATAGATTGAGATGAGCGAGGGTCATATCAGGTCCTCCTTCGACTTGAATCATACATCCTTTCGCTCCAGAAACATCCACCTCAGTAAGTGGTGAACGGCGCGCAACATCAACCACTCCGGAGGGGTCAACAACAGTCCCTGAACCTACAATCAATGTCGCTTCACCGCGATGTTCGACAACAGTTCGCAAATCCATCAAATCAAGATTCATCTTGCCTACCTTAGCAAGAGTCGTTACCAGACCCTCCACCAGATCCTGTATCCATCCCGAGCCCTGTTGCCAATCTGCACCTCGGGCTCGGGCATACCATGCCAATCTCTCCATGCTTACGCGTATGCATACATGGGATTGTTTTTCGAGCGCGGGAAGAGCCGCGCTTGCAATTGCGCTTCGCAATGGTTGTTCGGCGAAAGGCAATCCGGCGACACTCAGAACCAAGCAGTTTCTCGCTCTAGCAAGACGTGCCAACTCATTCGCCGCTCCCGACCCAGTACCTCCACCGAGTCCCGTCATGATGAAGACCAATTCTGCCTTTTCGAGGAGTGGGTCGAGGGCACCGAGTCCCTCGGTTAATCTGTGTGCTGCGAGGTTCGGTAGAGCTGCCGCACCACTTCCATCCCCTACCGCATCGAGGTGCAGACAATGCGCTTGACCCGAACCTCGGAAAGAGGACTCGTCTGCATCTATCAGGAGTAAGTCAGCGAGGCCGTCGCACTCACTGTGGGCAGCATCCGCCCAAGTACATCCTAGCCCACCGACTCCTGCGATGAGTATCGCCCCCTCGTGCACGACATGATGTGCCCACAGGCGCGCCTTGAAATTGCGGGTCAATACAACCCAGATACACGAGTATTAAGGGGCTAACCGAGTCACGGCATTCTCAAAAAAAACAAGGGCAGAATAGCCTCAATCATAGGTGAGATAGCGCTGATAGCGACGCCTTTCATCACGTGCCCAAGCATTGTCGGGCTCAATCTCAAGCACCTTCTCATAATACTCTACAGCCTTCTCGAAATCCGATAGATATCTGCCATTCATATGTGCTAGATTATTCAATACCGGAACGCACTTCGAATCTTCTTCAAGCAGACGAAGAAGAATCTCCTCAGCCCCTGTGATATCCATCTTCTCCATTTTCTCTTCCGCCTCGTCCAAACTCGAAATCTGCGAGTCGCTAAGACGGTAGACATTCTTCCAACTCGGACCGGCCATCGATCCATCGAGAGCGTTGATTCGTTTGAGGTTTCGCAGGTTCCGGACGCGGTGACTGGAGGTGGTCACAGAGGGGGACCCCGTAGGGGTCAAACTGAAACCTTGATATCCCGAAGACGGGTGGATTGCTTCGTCAATAGAGGTCATAGGATGAAGGCACATCGAATGACCTCCCACAGGCTGCTGGTTCTTGCCTGCTTCGCGCTTCTTCTGGCGGGTTCAACTCAAGGTTATTCCACTGGCATCGGTGGCGATGAGGATGACAAGGGAGACGTCGCCCTCGCCGGTTGCACCTGCCACTCTGAACTACCGGATAACTCGGTCACCGTAATCCTCGACGGATTGCCTTACCATTATTCTGCAGGAACCACCTACTCTCTCAAGATTCAATTGATTGGTGGTCCCGATATTGACACCCATTCGAACACTGGTGGCTTCTCCATGCGCGTCAGTTCAGGTTCGCTCGCCGGAGCAGAAGGATACGAGAGCCAAGTCCAACATTGGGAAGAAGATTCCACTACTCTCACTCACGCAGGCTCGGGTAGCGAAACAGCAGAACGCAGTTGGATGGTTGTCTGGACTGCTCCCGAATCTGGCAGCGGCGTAATCACCATCTGGCTCGCTGGCAACGCCGTTAATGGCGACAATATCCCCTCCGAACTCGACCGCTGGAATCGGCTAACGGCCTCGGTCGATGAAGGCGAAGACACAGGCGGCACCCGGACCGTCTTCAGCGGAAATGGTGAGATCGAGCCGCCTGCACCATCCGAGGCTCACGTCGACCTGCACGAGATGGGGGCCGCACTCCGAGCTCACTGGCTTGGCCTGCTCGGCTTCGGCGCGGTAATCCTTGTGATCCTATTCTGCGGACTCTTCCTACGATACGGCTTCTCTCGCCATTACAAGGGGCGAAGCAACCTACTCAAACTGCGTATCAAGCACCTTCGAAGGGGTGACCAACTGTGAGAGACGACATCGTCATGAAGCTTCTCCGCGAGGTTAAGGCTGGAAAGGTCAGCATCGAAGATGCCCGCGAAGCATTGTCCGGTGTGGACCTAAGCGAGGAGACCTACGAGGCAGCGGTCGACCATGGGGTGTTCAACAATCCTGAGCCGGGCACAATCATTAGAGCTAGCATCTCTCCATCCGGCGAATCTTGGTTGGTAATCGTATTCGCAATTTGGGGGATTCTATGGACTCTTTATTGGGCTGGAACTCTCTCTTACGGTCTGTTCAATCACTGGGACCAGCAGCTTCTTTCATTCCATTTCGCAATGACTCTACTAACAGTAATTTTGATGGGAATCGTCTATCTACGATTTGTCATGCCTGACGTAATTGTCGTCAAGCACAGGCGAAACAAGTACATCCCACCCAATGACACAGAAGGATGGCAGCAATACGAGGTGTGATTCATGGCGCGAAGGTTCCGACTACGTTCACTTCCAGGTGCCGATGACGAGGTTTCTGAATCAAACCCCGTCATCGATCGTCGCGAATTCATGCGTTATTCATTCAACACCGCCGCCGGTGTCATCACCATGGCTAGTCTCGGTAGCATCGGCTTCGCATCCTTATTGATGGGGGCTTCCGACTCGTCCAGCGGCGACACTGCCGTTCGCTTCTGGGTGCCTTCAGGCGCTGAAGACTCTGTTTGGTATGGTGATAGGCACCTTGAGTCTATGTCATACTCCGCATTCGTCAATGCCGCCGCTGACAGCCCGACCGGAATGGTCGGCGCTCAGGGTGTCTGGTCTGGTCTTCCGGTCAATGTGATGTACGTACCTCATACCGAGAACTCGACGACTCCAATCGCTACCGATAAGCCTCGCTTCCAATTCATGGACGGATATACTGAGAGCGGGAAATACATAGGTAGCGGCTACGAACTTGAGGAAAACCCTGCGCTTGCTCCGCTCTCAATTCACGACAATCTGGTTGTCATCTTCTCACGCTGTACTCACCTATGCTGTATCCCGGGCTGGCAATTGGTTCAGAATGATTTCACAAATAATCAATGGACGCCCGGCGCGGTCGATGCTGGTGGCAACAAATTGTTCTGTATCTGCCACTCAAGTCGCTTTGATCCGACCGCGATTGAAAAGAATCGAAACCGAAACCGTTCGACTGGAGCGGAGTTCGATTATATCGGCATCCGCCGAACAGGTGGTCCAGCTCCTGTCGGTCTCCCTCTCATCCCGTGGGTCATCACGGGCGACACGATTGAAGCCCTCCCGGACTTCAAAGACTGGTACACATATTGCGACTGAGGTGAGATGATGCTACAATTCTGGTTCCTTTGGCTCTTCATCGCCCTCATCGTTGTGCTCGTAGCATTCACTCTGCGTAAAGAGCGCGATGATATGCCTCGCAAGGACATCCTTCGTGCTGTCGAGACCAGCGCGGGAAGCATGGGGTTGGCTGAGAAATCCTTCCTCTGGGCATTCTCCTGGCTTGATACTCGCTTCCGCATCCAAGATTACTGGGGGATGAGTCGGGATGCGTATTACAGCGTGCACCGTCAGATGCCTCTGACGCACGCTGAGAAATACAAACTTCGAATCATTTGGTATTGGTATCCTCTATACTGCCTCGGTGGAATCTCTTTCCTCGCCTTCGTAATCCTAGTCATTACCGGCACGGTTCTCGGACTCTATTACGTGCCGGGAGGAGAAGGCGACCCAACCCCTGCTTACTCATCGATGGAATTCATCATGGTTCAGCTTCCATTCGGCTACATCATCCGCTCAATCCACCATTGGGCGACGCACTTCATGGTGGCTGCTGTGTTTCTGCACATGTGTCGCGTTTATTTCACAGGAGCATACCGAAATCCACGCGAGCTCAACTGGCTCATCGGCGTCGCCTTGATGTTCTTCACCATCTTCTTCGGCTACTCGGGCTACCTCCTCCCTTGGGATAGCTTGGCTTTCGGCGCTGCAACAATTGGAATCAACATGGCAAACTCGACACCCCTCATCGGAGAGTGGGTCGCAACCGCGATGTTCGCAGGGACATCGCTCTCGGGCCAGACGGTCACGCGCATGTATTTCCTGCACGTGTTCATCCTACCTGTTGTTGTCACTGCGCTCATTCTGGCACATTTGTTCATCGTCTGGGTTCAAGGTATTGCGGAGCCGCATTGATTGAGGGTGTTTGACATGGGTATGATCGATAGATTCGGACGCATCGCGGACACATATGTTCGTGAGAAAAGCAGTCTCCTCGAAGCTGAGCAAGAGCGCAAGCGAGTCCATATGGGTCACGCTTTCTGGCCTACTGAGGTCCTGCGAGATTCGATTATCCTAGCAGCGATGACGATGGTTCTGGCATTTTATTGCTGGTTGATTCCACCGCCACTGCACAGCGCAGCGGACCCTTTTGCTCAGGCTGGCTTCGTATTCCCTGACTGGTATGTTCTGTTCTCATACGGATATCTACGATGGGGTGAATATCTGCCACAATTCGTGATTCCTGCTGGTCCAATCGGATCTTTTCTCGGCTCCCCGGTGATTTCATGGAACGCTGCTTGGTGGGGGGCCTTCCTGACCGGTATTCCAGTCGGTATCCTCACGCTTCCACCTTTCCTTGGAGGCCGTGAGAAGCGCCCAGCCGAGGATCCTTGGTTCGCGACCGCTGGTGCGGTCTATCTCGCACACGTGTGGTTTATCTCGGTCTTCTCAATCAATATCTTCCTCGAATTATATTCCAAAGACCGCACAGATTACTGCTGGGCGAATTCGCATCATGTCTTCGATTGTGGAAGGCAGGCACCTTGGACGGCTGAGGTGTTCAATGCGGTGCCGTGGATTCTCACTGGAATTTTCATCTTCGCCGTGCTGTATTTCGGCGTAAGATGGTTCCTCGTCAATTCAATCGGTGCTAGATTGACGCCGAATATGGGCAAGCAAGTAGCAATCGGCTCTATCATCCTGGCCGTACTTATCTCTGCAGTTACCTGGCCAATTTACGAAGGTGGCTTCTGGGATTACGGCGGACTTGGCGCGATGGACGATGTAGAGGAGTTGGAGACAATGCGCGGCCAGCCCGCCGACACACTCGTCTACTATGGTAAAGGGGACGATTGGGATAATTGGGGCGACGAGTGCCTTACTTTCTCAGATTCTTCTGACCTCGGAGTCTGGTCAAGTTTAGACGAAGACCACGCCAAATGGTGCGTCATCCCAGCGGAACATTGGACGAATTGGAAGGTCTTCCAGCCGACTCAGAGCATCATGATCGACTTCGAGGGAGTCAATGGGCATGACGATATCGAAAGTGGTCGCAACGCTGCCGGTGGCTCATTCGAATACGACGGAAATGTAGACTCGACAAGTATCGAACATTCGTGGACTGATGTCATGCACATCGAAGATATTGGTCTGTCAAGCGTCTTTGTCGATGTCGGTTGCAACTTCCGTACGACTGTGCGCAGCGCTGGCAGCCACACTCAGGATCTCAGTATAAGCAATGATGCAGGAAAGGTGCTGTGGTCTGCAGATGGCGAGTGCGGTAGCACCACTCTTAAACTCGCACCAGGTAATTACCATCTCGAATACAGCATCTCTTCGAGCGATGTCAACGAGACCGTGACAATGATCACCGACTTCTCGGCTAAAGCCTTCCAACCACTCCTACTCGACGCGGGCGGAACAACCGCAAACCGTGCTAACCTACCTACCGGAACTGACCTCGAGACGATGAGCCTTGAGAATCCAACATTCCAGAAGAACCCGAAGAGCCTTGATGCCAAGTTGATCTACTCAATGTTCGTTCCGTGCCTTGGAATCGGCGCCATCGTATTCATGCTGATGCGCAGTATGGCACGCGGCTACGAGTGGGAAATGAACAAGTGCTACGGCTGTGACCTTTGTGATGACGCTTGCCCAGTACGTCTATTCAACGCCGGAGACAAGCTCAACATCATTTACAATACATGGAATAACGAAGATGACGGCGTTCCATTGTACTCTTGCCTGACCTGTACCGCTTGCACCAACGCCTGCCCGCAGTTGGTCGATTATGACTCATACGTCGACATTCGCCGCAACCTGATTGTCGGCGGCCCTCCTGCCGCCGAAATCCCCCACTCTATCCTCCAAGCAGTATTGGCCGCAGAGGCAGAGGAAGACGCGGACTCAGCATTCATTCCAATTGATGAGTATCCAATCGACTCAAGCGTGGGCTACTACCCAGGCTGCGTCGATTACATCGACCAAGAGATGATCTTCAGCCACGTCAATGAGGGAGAAATGAACCTCGGAGAAACGACGACTGCCGCATTCACCATCTTCGATGAGATGGGGAAGGATGTCACTTACCTCGGTCGAGACTTCCTAAAGTGCTGTGGACACGACCAGAAGTGGCAAGGAATGACGGAAGTCTTCGAGAAGCTCAAGGCCTACAATCAGAAGAAACTGGGGGACAGCGGAATAGATACCCTAGTCACATCGTGCGCAGAGTGCTTCCGCACCTTTGCAATGGATTACGAACTCGAGGACATGAAGGTCATGCACACGACCGAATATCTGATTGAGAATGGCTTCGATATGGATCTCGCCACCCCAGAGGATGTCACAGTCACCTACCACGACCCCTGCCGTCTGGGCCGTCAGATGAATATCTACGAAGAGCCGCGCGACCTCGTTCGCGCGATTGATGGTGTGGATCTGGTCGAGATGGAACACACCGGCGAGGATGCCCTATGCTGCGGCGTATCTAGCATGATGTCCTGTAACGAGAATAGTAGGGCGCTGCGCCTAGAGCGCTTCGACGAAGTCAAGGCGACAGGTGCTGAAATTATGCTCACGAGTTGCCCGAAGTGCGTCAGTCACTTCGAGTGCCTCAAGTTCGAAGGTGACCCAAGACACGACTTCGAGATCCTTGACGTCGTCTCCTTCCTAGCGCGGCAAATCGACGCAAAGCGCCAGTGAGAGTCTAGAACCCTTGATTGGGGAGTAAGAAAATCTGACTGGCGGCGACCGCAGCCTTGAGAAGTCAGAGCCGGCAGCATCGATTCGGATGACTGATATCCCCGACCTCGCTGCTCGCCGAGCGCGCGAACAACGTCGCATTCGCATGATGATGAATGCAATGCGCGCAGAAGAGAGAGCGAAACTGAAGGGCGGAGAAGATGCAGTAGCGTGGGTGAAGGAGGAGTTATGCATTGGTTGTGACCAGTGTATGATAGTCTGCGATGACGATGCGATAGAACTCTTCGACACCCCCTTAGCAAGTCCCATCATGAACGTCGACGTCAACCGCAAAGCACGCGTGCTGCGCGACCCATGCACCGGTTGCAAACTCTGCGTCCTTGCTTGCCCCACAGACGCGATATTAATGATCGATAGGTGATTAAATGGAGAAAGAGGACCCTGTGAGATTTGGCGCGGAATTCGGGCCGAAACGAACCGAAAATTCGACAGGAGTTTCTCTTGGAACCTTCAAGAATTTGGTATGGATTTCCAATCTTGGCGGGCTTCTTCTTGTAGCGATTGGGCTTGAATTGATTATGGTTCAAGAGCAATTCTACCTCGGGGTTGCTGCGATTGTCGGTGGAGTTGCTGTTGCTCTTTTCCCTTCGAATTATGAGATTGTTGGGATGGAAGCGATTCAGGGTGGGGATGAATCCGCTGAGATTGACGAAAACTCGTCAGCGGGCGATGAATCCTAAG
>CAXGBP010000020.1:0-8686 GCA_964007685.1 uncultured Candidatus Poseidoniales archaeon
ACACCTATATTGAACGGATTGAAAGTCAGGGATGAGGTGTGGAGTGCATGGTGGACGCCGAGACAGGGTTCTGTATGAGGTGTAAAGCGTCGGTTGTGATAGCTGAACCTGTTCATTCGACTATGGCTAATGGAAGGAAAAGAGTATCTGGACTATGTAGCAAGCCTAGTTGTGAAGGTCGAATCTCGAAGATCGTTGGATGACCAAGAACTGAGTGGAGAGAATCATTCATTTGGGTGATATCAGTGGGCGGCTTGTTCTGGGCTCGTGGTCTAGGGGTTATGACGTCGCCTTGACATGGCGAAGATCGCAGGTTCAATTCCTGCCGAGCCCACCAGAATAAACATAATAGCATTTGCTATTTTACATAGAGTAGTAGAGGCGGATCTTTCCAGCCCCCTTCTGTTTGATTCGTGTAATCTCAATTTGAGGTAATTGAGATAGATTATCGACATGAGATCCAGCACACGGGCAGATATCGATTCCTTCGATATTGACAACTCGCATATGTTCTACATGTGAAGGTAGTCGCTCAAGAATACGTGAAACGAATGACCTGTTCCTCACTCGGTCATCTGAAAGAATCTCGTCAGCAGTCCAATTGGCAACTGTAACAAGTGTGTTCGAGCCTAAGATTTCATTCACATTATCTTGGATAACTTGTTGTGCGAATCTTGTTTTATCTTCAAAAAGCAAATCAATCCTCGACTCCTTTTCACCTAATTGGTTACCTACGGTCGTCGCATCCCACAATTCGTTAGCCATAGCGGAGACAATATGTTGGGCTGTGTGAGTGACAGCTAGTGAGTTTCTCCGATCAACGTCAATGGTACAGACTAATTCTTGCCCTATTTCGAAAGTTGATACATCATTTACTGGATGATGAATTAGCTCTCGGGCGTGAACTTCGCTGAAATTCACTGATATTCCTTGACCAGACAATGTCCCTATATCTCCAGGTTGCCCTCCTCCTTTTGGATAACAGTAACTTTGGTCGAGAATGACAGAATCTCCAGTTATGGATTGAACTCTGCTGCTGAATGGTTGAGGATTGATTCCAGGATGGTTCTGGAGATGTAACCTCTCCTGCATTAAATTCCCTCATAGATCGTGGAGCAAACCGAATCTTAATTCCAATGCAAGACCATCTGACACTTCCGATAGTGATTGGTCATGGTCTAGAGTAGGAATCATTCCATTTATTGTTGAAAATATAGAACTAACTCCAACGCCGGGAGTCTCAGAAATATTGCGCAAGCAACCAATAGCCGCAATGAACTCATTTGCGATAACGCGAGATAGCATCTCACAGCAAGTCAGAAGCCGATGACATGCGGTGGCACCCATGGATACATGATCTTCTTTCTCCATACTGACTGAGATATTCGTCGTAGAGGCTGGATTAGCCAAATGATGTAATTCAGCTACACAAGCAGCCGAGACATACTGAACAATCATCAGACCGCTCTCAAGCCCATCTTCCACGGCAAGGAAGGCTTTCTGGCCACTCCATTGAGGATTCATTAGAAGATTCGTTCTGCGCTCAGAGATTGAGCCCAACTCATGGGCGCAGACGGCAAGGTTATCTGCGATTATTGCAAGGTTTTCTCCGTGAAAATTCCCTCCGCTGATAACTTCGTATGAACCATCCTCAGCGATAAATACCAAAGGATTGTCTGTAGCAGAATTCAATTCAATTTGGAGCGTTTCTCGTGCTCTTTGCAGGGAATCAATCACGGGGCCGTGGACTTGCGCCGCACAACGGAGTGAATAGGCGTCCTGAACACGATCACAATCAGCATGTGACCGATTGATATCTGAGTCGGCGAGTAATGCGGAAATCCTCGCAGCACTGATTGACTGACCCTTATGTGGTCGCACTGCGTGAATTCTAGAATCAAATGCCTTGTGAGATCCTTTAATCGCTTCGACCGAACAAGCAGTTGCACAGTCCGCTGAAAAAACCAGTGTCTCAAGTGTTGAAACGGCATCTGAGAGAAATGTACACATCTGACTGGTTCCATTAATCAGAGAAAGGCCTTCCTTCGCTTGTAGAGAAACCGGCTTACTCTGTATCTTATCGAAAGCATCAGAAGCTTCAATTAATGTCCAGCCCTCTTCATCTTCAATCAAGAAGTCATTCTCGCCTACGAGCCCCATAGCTAGATGTGAAAGCGGAGCAAGGTCACCAGAAGCACCGAGTGAGCCGATTCTAGGCACAGTTGGAGATATGCGAGCATTGACGAATTCAAGCATAGTTTGGACAACTTCTACTCGGATGCCAGAATTTCCAACAGCAAGAGAATTTGCTCGAATAGCCATCATCATGAGAACGTGCTCTGGTGACATCAATTCCCCAACACCACAAGCATGACTGCGAATGAGATTCAACTGTAGTTTCGCAAGATTTTCAGAGTCGATTTGTACACTTGACATTGCTCCAAATCCCGTGTTGATGCCGTATACTGTTTTGTCGGAATCAAGAATATCTTCTACTGCTTTGCGGGATGCTTGCATTCTCGTTATTGCCTCATTGGAGAGGGTGGCGGTGGCTAATCCATCTCGAATCAAGGTCAATGATTCGATGGATAATGTGCGACCATCAATCAGTACCTGGGAAGCGGCCATCTAATCACGTCCTGTATCTGTTGTTATTCAAGGGGTAGGTCGTTATAGGAGATTGTTGAGGATGTCCGAATCGACAAGATTTGGCACCGTGACATCGAGATTATCGTCAGCATTCATAGCACGTTGAATTGATTCTATAGCACCATGATTTCGTGCCCATGCGCGCCTTGCTATGCCATTATTCACATCCCATGAGAGCATTGAATCGATGTTCTCTGAACTCTTTTCCGACCCATCTATCAACATACCAAACCCTCCGTTGATGACTTCTCCCCAACCCACGCCACCACCATTGTGTAGGCTTACCCAGGTTGCGCCTCGAAATGAGTCTCCGACAAAATTCTGAACTGCCATATCGGCAGTGAACATCGACCCATCACGAATATTTGCTGTCTCCCGATATGGGCTATCTGTCCCAGAGACATCGTGGTGATCTCTTCCCAATACAATCGGTGCAGTGATTCGACCATCTGCGATTGCCTTGTTAAAAGATTGAGCGATTTCTCGTCGACCAGATTCATCGGCATAGAGAATTCGCGCTTTACTACCAACGACAAGGTCGTGTTCATTTGCTTGATCAATCCATCTAATATTGTCTAGAATCTGTTGTTTGACATCCTCTGTAGCAGATTCTGACTGTTCCTCAAGAATCCTCTTTGCAATAGCATCACTAATCGCTAAATCCTCTGTTAAACCAGATGTACAAACCCATCGGAAGGGGCCAAATCCATAATCAAAACAGATTGGCCCCATGATGTCTTCAACATATGAGGGATATCTGAATCCAGATGGATTTTCTTTGTCAAATACATCAGCACCGGATCTTCCACTTTCCAGTAAGAATGCATTTCCATAATCCCAGAAATTCATACCCTTCGCACTCAATCGATTTACGACATCAGCGTGCTCACGCAGTGTTCTTTGAACCTCACTCTTGAACTCTGAAGGATCCGTATTCAACAATTCAAGTGCCTGTCCATGGGAATACCCAGTAGGAATGTAACCACCCAGCCATGGATTGTGCAAGCTGGTTTGATCACTGCCCAAATGCGGAGTTAAACCCACTTCATCCAGCGCATTCAACAAATCCACAATATTTCCAACGTAGCCAATTGAAACTGCCTCTCCAGCAGACACAGCTTGCCTAGCCCTATTCAATACGAGATCTATATCAGAATGCAACTCAGAAAGCCACCCCTGTTGATGCCTTTTCTTAGCAGCATGGGCGTTTGTCTCAGCAATTAGACAAACCGCACCTGAAATCACAGCTGCTTTCGCCTGTGCGCCTGACATACCACCAAGTCCTGATGTTACGAATAGAACTCCTGCCAAACCGTCAGATCCAGTATGCCCAAGGTATTTCCTCGCGGCATTTAGGATCGTGATAGTAGTCCCGTGAACTATTCCTTGAGGGCCGATGTACATGTAGGAACCAGCCGTCATTTGACCGTATTGCGATACTCCCAGTGCGTTGAACCTCTCGTAATGCATTGGTGTAGAATAATTCGGTATCACCATACCATTTGTAATGATGACACGAGGAGCATTTTCATTCGATGGAAACAATCCTAATGGGTGTCCTGAATACATAGCTAATGTTTGATTTGAATTCATTTTCGAGAGGTATTGCATAGTCAGAAGATATTGCGCCCAATTCTGAAACACCGCACCTGTTCCACCGTAAGTGATCAAATCATACGGATATTGAGCTACTGCTGGGTCGAGGTTATTCTGAATCATTAACATAATTCCTCGTGCTGAACTACAATTACTGGGATAATCATCGATATGTCGCGCGAACATATCGTAAATTGGGCGGAATCGATGCATCGTGATATGCCCTTCAAGCAGTAATTCATCCATGAACTCGGTAGCGAGTTTCGAATGCCATTCAGGTGAAAAATATCGCAAGGCATTCTCAACAGCTAGAAGTTTTTCTTGTTCACTGAGTACATCAGGCCTAACTGGCGCTCTATCGATTGAAGAATCGGACAAAGGCATCGGTGGAAATTCCGACGGAATGCCTCGTTTGACTAATGATTGGAATTTCCTGGAATCCATTTTATCACCCTTGATTCACATTCTGTTTTCAACAATCTTGATGATTTCTGCATGGGAATTAGTTACGCTTTCTAGGATCTGATTAATCTCAGATTCGAAATCACTCGATGCGTCCCCTAACGATCCCAGATTTATTCTGACATTGAGAGCAGCGGCATTGGTTGCTGCTAGAACCATATATGCCGCAGAACCAGCATCTGTGATTGCATTTCCATTACCATCAGAGGCTAGAGGATATAATGAATCCATTACTTTCAAGCAAAATTTAGCGATATTGAGAGGTGACTTTGCTGCCTCATAATTTGCTGAACGAATTGCATCTTTTCGTAATACAATTTCCTTATCCTCTTCCTTAGGCAGTCGGTAAGCAGCCATCACTGCATCGAATGCATCACAATCCGCTTGAGCCATATCTAATGCATCGGCTGTCCACGTATGTGATTCAGTAAGGAAAGATTCCGCTGAAGCATGGCCAGAAGCCCACTTATCCCGCCCCACTGTCAATGCTGCAACCATTCGGGCGAGTGCTATGCCATGACTCAAGGCAAGTGCTGCAACAGCCCCCCCTCCTGGCGTAGGTGATGAAGATTCAATCGAGTCAAGAACCGAATTGTATCCATCATTCATTCAATCACCTAATTGATTAGTAATAGCCCATTCAATGATACGAGATTGGGGATCAAATTCGGCTAGGTAATCCAAACCTAGACCCTCTATTGCTGCTTGTACAAGAATTTGAGCATCAGCCTCGTTTTCACTTGAGTACCAATATCCTGAATCTAACATCGCTTGAAGGGGCACTAAGCCGACTAATTCACTACCACATATCCCCACACCATGGTCGTCACAAATCGATTTGACGCATTCAAAGGCTACGTGCATAGGGGTGATTGCATGATTCTGCAAATTCATCGAAACTTGGCAAATATTGTGGCTCGGTAATGGCACACCCATACCTTGTACTGCCTCTAACATACCTCGTGTACGAACCTTCTTTCCTGTTGCACTTTTGATTAGTCTACCACTTGTTCGGACTAAAGATCCTGCAGCTTTCGAGACAACAGGAGTTGGCTCGTCAACATTGACATTGTAAGCCACTAAAACCGGTCTGACACCGACTGCAACTGCTCCGAATCTTTCTTCAACTTCTCCCCAATTCCCCGACCAGGAATCAGGCATTCGGGTTGTCTCATCATCCCAATCTCCACCTGTGAATCTTGCTTCCAGTCCTTCGTACTGACCACGTCGGAGTTTAGCCAATGAACTCCTATTTCCACTGGTGGCGGCATCCCCATAGAAGAATACTGGGACATCCCCGTTCAATTCGTCCAAGACGAAATTTGCGGCAAGAAGACAATCCTCTTGTGTATCCGGACTGATTGGGACGAATGGACAAACATCCACTGCGCCCATGCGCGGATGATTTCCTGAATGCTCGCGCATGTCGATTAGATTCGCCGCTGCCCGGATAAGAGCAAGTGCAGCATTAGCGGTAGGTTTCCACTCTCCAGCTAGGGTGATTACAGTGCGATTGTAATCAGGATCCGGTTCACAACCTAACACTGCAACACCATCAATCGAGGCGGCAGCGGCTACCACTGAATCGATGATATCTTGGTCGACACCTTCACTGATGTTGGGTACGCACTCAATCCAACGTGCAGACATCGTATTTTGGACCGGTCAAATGCTGATGAGCGTTACCATCAACCATACAGACCTTCGTGATTGCTTCGTATCGGGTCTTTACGGTTCTTCTCAATGATTTCATGAGCCGAATTCAAGTCATGTTTACTCAATGATGTTCGATCTTCTTCTATTGTTATCATACCTGCTTCCATAACCATAGATTTTAGTTCAGCGCCGCTGAATCCTTCGGTTTGACGCGACAATACTTTCAGATTTACATCTGCGTCAAGTGGTGTTGACCGTGTCATAATTTCAAGGATAGATTGCCTCCCTTCTTGGTCCGGTAGTCCAACTTCTATGATTCGGTCAAACCTCCCTGGCCTCAAAAGTGCCTTATCCAATAATTCTGGACGGTTTGTAGCCGCAATCAATTTTACTTGATCATTAGAGTCAAAGCCATCCATTTCAGCGAGCAATTGCATTAATGTACGCTGAACCTCCCTATCTCCAGAAGTCGAAGAATCCAAGCGCTTGGAGCCGATAGCATCAATTTCATCTATGAAAATAATCGAAGGTGATTTCTCACGGGCCATATCAAATAATTCTCTTACCATTCGGCCTCCTTCTCCGATATATTTCTGCGCTAATTCGGAACCAACGAGCCCGAGGAATGTAGCCTCAGTAGAATTCGCTACCGCCCTAGCCAACATAGTCTTCCCAGTACCTGGAGGTCCAGTTAGTAGTACGCCTTTGGGTGGCACTAATCCCATCGAAGTAAACGCCTCAGGTTTTTGCAATGGAAGCTCGATAGCCTGGCGTAACGACTTCACTTGTTCTTCCATGCCACCAATTTCGTCGAAAGTCGTCGTTGGTTTTTCGAGATTCTCAGTTGATGATACAAGAGGATCCCATCCCTCACTAAGAACATCGATTATTGCCAATGTATCTTGATTCAATGTGACTCGCGCTCCGGGTTTGAGAGTTGAAACATCAAGACGTTGATTTACCGAAACCTGGAAGATTGTACCATTTGAACTACGGACAACCGCTTCGTCACCAACCATATCTTGGACGTGCCCGATGATGAAAGGAGGTTCTTTCAATGCTCGAATTTCATCATCGAGTCTGTTTACCCGCTTCTTGAGTTGATTACATTCATTTTCAAGGAATAATTTCTCAGTCAACAATTGTTGAGATGTAATAGATAATTCTTCAAATTTTAGAAGTAATTCTTTCAGAGAAGAATCTTCGGATCTAAATTCGTCTTCCGGAGAACCACGATCTGATGCTCCACTTGAACTGCTCATCATTCGACGTATAGCCTCACTTGCTTTCACACTTCTCCCACGAAGATATGATGTCGTAGGACTGCCCCGGACGTTCTGTGGGAATCTGTGAATTGTGTGGTTCAGACCGCGTTAGTATCCATAGAACACGTGCTTCGGGTGCATCTGTGGAGGCCTGTTCCCGTTGTATCGACCGCCTCGGCCTCGAGTTACCTCCAACTCGCTCACCACCCCCTAAACAACCATCTCAAGCCCGCCCTCGTCGTAACAAGCAGAACGACATTATGGCCAAAGGTGAGAAAGAACTCGCCTCAGACTTCCATCAAAGAATTCGTGAAGCTCGTAAAGAAAAGGGCTGGGATCAAAGAGAATTCGCTAGGCGGATGAACGAGCGGTTGAATATCGTTCAGCGCACTGAAAATGGAAACCGTCCTACGGATGCGCTGATTAAGAAAATTGAGAAGGTATTAGGTATCGATCTCTTCGTCGAAGTTGAGCCAACGAATACTCGAACAGTTAGTTCATCTGGATCTCGAGGGATGACTATTGGTGACGTTTACGACGACCTCCTTTCACGGAGGGAATGAATTGGATGATGTGCCCTTACACGTGATCCATCTGGAACAAGACGATCCGAAAAAATGCACATCCCGCCGAATGCAACGTTTTGGGCATTGTCGAATGCATACTGATATCCGCCGTTCACCAAAACGAGGAATACTCCTCGATCCGCTTGCAGGTCGCTTACTCGGACCCGATGATCGTCCTGATATTGAACGAGGGGGATCATTAGTTGGGCTAGATTGTTCATGGAAACAAATCGATGAATCAATAGAATATCTCAACAAACGAACACGCCTCAATGGTCGTACATTACCAGTGGTTTTAGCCGCCAACCCAGTGTCTTGGGGCAAACCCGGACGCCTCTCAAATGCCGAAGCATTTGCAGTAAGTTTGGTTCTTCTAGGGCGCTGGGAACAAGCGCATCGAATCATGCAGCCATTCAATTATTCAGACCAATTTTTCCAATTGAATGAACAACCCTTGGAAGCATATTCGAATGCAACGACAAATAGTCAACT
>CAXGBP010000021.1:0-8617 GCA_964007685.1 uncultured Candidatus Poseidoniales archaeon
CTGATCGGCGCGGTCGGCTGCTGCTTCCTGGAGCTCTTCCTCGGCCGCCACCATCGCGTGAATCTGAGGGTCTCGGACCTCTGCGGTTTCCACTGTCGCGTGAGCCGCCTCGGTTGCCTCCACCACTAGAGCCACCTCCGCTCGGACGATTTGCTTGGCAGCGGTTGCACTTGTCACGGAATGCGAAGTTGTTGTTCTTGCACTTAGGGCAATCCCAATCCCCTCCGCGATTTCCTCCACGGTCTCCTCCGCGATTATCGCGTCGGTCACCGCCACGATTGTCTCGCCTGTCGCCACCTCGGTAGCCTCCGCGGTCACCGCCACGGGAATTTCCGCCACCGCTTGGGCGTTCAGCCTCGCAACGGTTGCATTTGTCACGGAATGAGAAATTATTGTTATTGCACTTGGGGCAATCCCAATCGCCACCGCGATTTCCTCCTCGATTGTTCCCTCGGTCATTACTTCGGTCGTCACGACGCTGGAATCTTCCACCATCTCGGCCTCGGCTATTGTCACGGCGCTCGCGACGCTCGCGCGGAGCGATTTCAACAGGAGAACCGACAGCGCTCGAGGCCTCGATTCCTTCTGCCAAAGGATGAATGTGAATGAGAGCGCGATCGACGGCGCCAATGACGGTATTCACGCGCCCGATTGGCATCCCACCAATGACTCGAAGTGTTGCACCGAGACGCGGTGCACGACCCTCGAATGCGACCATCAGGCCGCCCTCATGGGACTCCTTCTCGACCGTACCAGAGAAACTCATGGCCTCAGGCGCGTCGGCCCGAGTATATGAGTGCGGCAGATGCTGCGAGAATCAGTCCCGGCAACCCCATCGCAGGCAATCCAGGAGATGGTTCGCTCGGAGCATCGGGTTCAGGCTCAGGTTCGATGAATAGGTGCGAGTTATCCACCACTCGCTGTTGGCTGGTGCACATACCTGAGGCATCGCAACCAGTAACCTCGACCGTGTGAGTTCCTTCAGCCCAAACCGAGAAGTCGATAGTTGGAGTCGACCAAGTATTTCCATCAACAGCGATGTTTCCAACAGATGATCCATCTATCATCAAAGTAAACGTCACCTCCTCCCCATCGGGGTCTGAGAATTGTCCGCTCATCATCCATGAGTCACCGTCCCATCCCTCGCTATTTACGGTCATTACCGGGGCCTTGCTAGCCTTTTCAATTCCGAGATGATAAATTGCTTCCATCATGTAAACGCCGTCTCCAGTCACTCGAATAGCGACATAGACTGTACCTGGAATAGTGCTGGTCGCCGCGACATCTGCAGTGATTTCGGACATGTAGAGTGAGTATGGTCCAGAGTAGGTTCCCGCATTGTCATACTCGGATGTGAATCCTACCTCGACGTTCAGAGCGGGCCATCCTGAGGTCGGGCTGAGTGTGATTGGATGAGGGTCAGATAGGTCTGTAGATGAGGTAGAGATCTGGAACGGAACACCGACACTCCATGTCCTATTACCGGAGGACTGACCGGCTCGGTCAATTCCTTCGCAAGTCACCTCACCGGCTTCGCCACGAGGGACATCCATCGAAATCTCTCGATTCTCGTAGGATATTGCGAGCCCCTCGTCACCTCGGCAACTGACCTCGAGTGAGGCGGTTCCTGCCTCGTCGACGAACCAATTCTGGATATCATTCCAGTTGGCTATGACCTGTGCCCCCCCACTCGCGCGTGGAAACCATGACTCATCGTCAGGAGCGTCTGCAGTCCATTGTGGAGGATTATCCACTGGAATCTCCGCCGTGGTGAAATCGGCGAACAAATCCTCACCAGCCGGCCATTGCGGCATATTGGGGTAGAAGGAATAGGTCAGGCTGCCACCCTCATTCTCGACTAAGTCGTAGGTGCTTGAGCCATCACCGACGCAACTGCCGCGAAGAGGCGCAACACCGGCATAATCACCAGTCTCCGCCTCGACATCCCGTCCCTCACATTCTTCCCACATGTCGAGTCGGAATCCCTCGGTCACAGGGAATTTGATGTGATATTCGACATTAGACATGTTTGAGGCGTTGAAAGCTAATGTGAATTCACTGGGATCATCAATATTTGAGATTGTGAGTGTAGCATTGAGCCAAAGCATCATTCGGCATTCGTCAACGTTAGCAGATGCATCGACCTCGTCGTCACAATCACGGTCGCTATCTGGAGCCACAGGCACTTCGACGCAGTCGCTGCTACTCCCGAATCCTGTACAATCTCTGATTTCTGAATGTTGTGGAGGCACCAAATTCCACTCCTCAACCAGAACGTCATTTTCAGTCCATGAGATGTTCTTCCAGTCGGTTCCATCTCCTCCACGGTGTGGACTACCGTCGCGCATTCCCATTCGTGTCAGCGTGTGTTCAACACACTCAGAGGCGATCGCTCGAACCCCCTCCCTCTCGTCCGTGGAGATCCATCCATCGTCCCCACTGGGATATACCGCTGCTACATACGTGTCCAAACTCGCTCTTACATCGTCGGCAAGGCTTCCATTAACCCAGGCTACGGCCTCCACTTGGGCAGAATTCCAATCGCTTGAGATCTCTATATCGAAGATTGCTTTCGAATATTCGAACATATCTTCGAATGTGATTGAGCTACATTGTTCTTCGAGCGTCGGTTCGTCTCCACCGAGTTGTTCCCGACGCTCGTCAAATTGCTCTAATTGGTCACTGGGGACACTCATCGGAATCCACGAGGTGACCATGGCGAACATCGCTAGGAGGGCCGCGAATCGCAGTACTCCGACACGAGTCATCGCGCCTACGCGATGCTTCTCGCACGATATGGGTATCGGCTACAAGTTAGAAGTCATTTATGCATATGAGTAGGCTTACAGTAGTGCGATAGATTGCTAGTTTAGGGTGCCCTAAACTATATATCGAAATGGCTAGTCGCCGGCTCGACAAGAGCTTTGTCAGAACCATTGGAAGTGAATAGAATGAACTTGAAACCGATGTTGAACGCTTTGCTTGTAACTATCATTTTGAGCGCAAGCATGGCTGGTTGCCTTGAATCAGAAGAAGATGAGAAGGTAATCCGAATCGCCTTCAAGACGCAGGATGATTACGATAATCCATCTGCGAACCCTCAGATTCTCGCTGACTTCATTGCCGCTCAGTCTGGATATGCGGTCGAACTTTATCCGATTAATTCGGATATCGCGGCTATCGAAGCTCTCCGCTTCGGTCACGCAGATATCGCATTCCTCGACGGAGGCGCAGCTTGGATCGCTTGGCAACAGCACGGCCTCGACGCCATTCTTGCCGACCAGAAGAGCGACGGAATCACATCCTACACAGCACAGGCATGGGTCCTCGCTGACTCTGACATACAGTCTCTCGAAGATCTCGAGGGCAAGGACTCCTGTCACACGGGATGGCTCAAGTCAGCTGGAATGTTGATGCCGATGGGATACATGATCAACAATGGTATCGTAGATGTTAACGGCGACGCCGATGACATTTCCTCGCTGCGCACAACCATCGAGGAGCACTTCGGAAACGCTTCGATTCCTGAGAAGGGCGATTTGTACTATAGTTACAGTGGCGCTTTCCGCTGCATGACCGAGGGAGTCGGTGATGTCGCATTCGGTAAGACGACCTCCTACGAAGACCACTGTGAAGGAAACGATTGGTGCCTTGAGCGAGACCAGTACCGGCCTCTTGAACCGGTCTTCGGTCAGGTCCCAAGCCACCCTGTTATGGTCAATACGGAGACCACCAGTCAGGAGAAGATCGACGTGATTGTTGGGGCTTTCCTCGCTCTGAACACCGCCGAGGGCGGTGCTGAGATTCTCGATGGAGTCCTCAACACACCTGGGATTTCCGAGGTGACTACCGAGGGCCACCTCGGTTCGTACAGCGATGCGATTGGGGCTATCCCGGGCATCGCAGCCTACTTTGATGAGAAGTACGACGAGTGAGCATAGAGAAGGCGATTGTGATGACGGTGAAGGATCCGAACCCCGTTCGCCTCCGCCTTGCCGATGCTACCATCGGCTTCGATGCTGTATCACCTCTAATCGAGGGGGTTGACCTCACCATCCGAGCAGGCGAGATCGTTGGACTGACCGGTAGGTCTGGAATCGGCAAAACTACTCTGCTACGTACTGCAGCAGGGCTCGTTCGCCCGCTGGGTGGCTCGGTTGAATGCTGTTGTACAGAAGACACCCGAGCCGACAAAGGTGCAATCGGTTTGATTCCACAGAGACTTGGCCTAGTCCAGCATCAGACTGTGGGATACAATGTATTGATGGGAGCGCTGGCGGGAGCCAGTTTCCTAGAGACCGCTTTCTCTCTCCCGAGCAAGCGGATGCGCGAGGAGACTCGCGCCGTAATCGAGGAGGTCGGACTCACAGAGAAGACCCTTGAATCTGTGAACCGACTTTCTGGTGGACAGCAGCGACGCGTCGCTATCGCACGCGCGATGCTGCAAGAACCGGATTTGCTTCTCGCCGATGAGTGCCTCGGCGAACTCGATGCGGAGACTGCACGAGGCATCATCGACCTCTTTCGCCACATGGCTGAAGACCACAGAATGGCGATTCTCATCGTCGATCACAATCCTGTCCGAGCCAAGACATTCTGTGACCGCGTCTACCAATTGAGAGGCCGACGTCTCATCCCATTCGATGAGGATGAGGCTTCTTCGTCCACCCTCCCTGTAATCGCGGAGGGCTCGGCGTGAGCGAAAGATTCTCCAAAACTCTGCGTCAAATCTCACAAAGACCGATTCTGAGAGCCGCAGTCATTCTCAGCATCGTCACGCTATTGATAACCAATCATTTGCAGATTACAATCTGGAAACTACTCGATGGCTGGAGCAATCTCAAGAAGCTCGGATCAGAGGCATTTCCTCCCGATTTCACAGTCCTCACCGAGCGCGCAGGATGGACACACCCACCTTGCACCTTTGAGTCAGATATTCTCTGCAGCCCAGCTGTCGTAGGTATGACTCAGACTCTCGAAATCGCATTTCTCGCGACAGTATTCGGTATGCTTCTTTCGCTTCCTCTCGCAGCGATGGCCGCTTCCAATCTCTCGCCTTATTGGCTCTCCCAATCGATGAGACAGGTCCTCGCTGCGATGCGTGTTTTGCCATCGCTAATCTGGGCTCTCGTTTTCGTAATCATAGTTGGAATTGGTCCCCTCGCCGGCGTCCTTGCCATGACAATGTACACCGTTGGTTACCTTGGGAAAATGCAGTACGAAGCGCTTGAGGGAGTCAGTAAGGAACCTCTCGAAGTAGCGCGCGCCATGGGTCTACCGCGCTGGCAGGTCGCGCGCTTCTTCGCCATCCCTGAAGCCAGCAATGCACTGATCAGCCAGATGCTGTTCATGTTCGAGTATAACGTCCGGCATGGTTCGGTAATCGGTTTGGTCGGAGCAGGTGGAATCGGATGGTACATGAATCACTATCTGACACCTTTCCAACTCTACGATAAGGTCCTTGCATTGATCGTAGTTATGTTCGTGGTCGTGGTGATTATCGATCAAATATCACTGGTGGTCAGACGCGGATTTATCGATGATACATCGAATCTTCCGCGCCCGCGGTGGCGAGATGTCCTCCTCATGCGCGACCCTGTTAGTTCGACGTCTTCTGAATCGTTAGATTGAGCGCCGTAATCCTTTTGAGGATGATTTTTAGATCAGATATCATCATCAGCAACGATGCGAATAGCAGCATCTTCGTAGTAAATGTGGATATTATGTGGCACTTTCACGGTGAGGGCGGACAGAGCCTCATAGACTTCATTCTCACCGACCTTGAAGGCCTCAGCCGCGCGTTTGGTCGACCACGGTACCTCTTCAAAATCCGATGCTGCCAACCATTTCAGCAGGCGTATTTCGAACTCGTTTAGGTCAGCCGCCGCCATCTCGCTCGCCCCCATGTGCCGGCGTCGGGCCATCAAACATTCCGCGAAGTCAGGCAGGCAAGAGGCCAATTTCTAGAGTAGGGCGAGGCAATCAGGATTCGTAAGACTCGACCATGCGACGGACAGCCTCGCCGACCTCGGCTTCGCCAGCAAGTAAGTCACCCAGCGCCCTCAGGAAGGGAACCTGGATGTCGAGTCGCCGTGCGCGATTGAGGAACATCCGATTAGCTCGAACTCCCTCAGCAACCATGTGCATCTCACCGAGAGACTCTTCCAGCGACATTCCAGAACCGAGTTTCTCACCTAGAGTTCGATTACGCGAGCGTGGACTCGTAGCAGTCACGTAGAGGTCACCAATACCGGCTGGACCGAAGGCGGTGGAAGCCTCAGCGCCCATCGCCTCGAGGAGTTTGATTCCCTCCGAGAAACCAGCAAGAACCAACGCGGCCTTGAGATTGTCACCGCCAATGCCTCCACGAAGTCCATCGACAAGCCCGCAAGCAAGAGCGACCGTATTCTTGTAGGCGCCCCACAACTCCGCTCCATCGATATCATCGGTTGCCGTCAGCACTAGGCTCTCAGTCGACAACCTCTCAGAAATTCGATCAGCAACAGACCTGTCATGACACGCGACAATCGCTGTTGTCATCACTCCACGAGCAACCTCCGGAGCGATTGTCGGGCCGGTTAGAATTACAACCGGATTTGCCTTCCCGGCCGCCGTCAGTCGAGCCTCAATCTCTTGCGAAATCATTCCCGATTCACTCTCGGCTGTCGGCGCCAATCCTTTGGCAAGATCAAGCAGCACGTGCGAGGGGCGAAGCAAAGGGATTAGGTCGTTGACCACGGAGAGGATAACCCCACTTGGAAGAGCCAGAACAAGGATTTCACAGGTGTCGGTGATGTCTGACATTTCCATTGTCACATCGAGCCTAGGAATTTCACTCTCAGGCAGGTATTTTTCGTTGATATTCGTCGTCATTAACGACTCATAGACTTCCTGCTCGATAGTCCAACCTGTCACGTTGTGGCCATCCTCACACCAAACCTTGGCTAGCGCAGTGCCCCAATTACCCAAGCCAAGAACGCCAATGCGAGACATGTGCACCCCGAATTCCTCTCGCCGGATGCTCCTGTTAAGACCCTATGGGGACAGAACTTGCTTCCGCTGGATTCTTGATGTGCGCGCAGCGCCCGAGATTCAAGCAGGGGTACCCGAGTGGTCAAAGGGGCTGGGTTTAGGTCCCAGTGCGTAGTGCTTCGTAGGTTCGAATCCTACCTCCTGCACCATATCTCCTTGAATCTATGAGTCAAGTCTTTGCATCCAGTCGATTACAGGCGAATCAGTGCGAGACAGACTTGATTCGCTGCTGGATGATATCGCGGGCCATGAGTTGCTCGAAGACATCCCTCGGCCCGCCTTCGCCGGCGGAGCGATTCTTGCAGTCCTGCTTGTGCTCTTCGCTGCAATCGCCGGCGTCAATTCGGTAAGCTCGGTGCTGAACAATTCAGATGAATTAGAACCACTGCCGACTGGGCCGCCACCATCGATGCCCGAAGCGGCCCGCGTCGTCGACGATATCGAAACCCTCGCGGATTTCGGGTATCGCAAGATAGACACCGTCGCCCACTCCAACGCCGGCGACTTCATCCAATTCCGATTCGAAGACCTCGGGTACGAAGTAGAGATCCAAAATTTCACAACGCAATTATGCGAAGATTGCCAAAATTACATCGCAACTTACGAGGGTGTTGACCCAGATTCGTGGATAGTCGTTGGCGGCCATTACGATGCAATCTGCTACTCACAACAGATCATCATTGGAGTCGAGTACCCCGGCTGCACCTCCGAGGGTGCTTACGATGATGCAACTGGAACAGCCTCGGTCCTCGAGCTCGCTCGACTGATGCAAGAATGGGGTGGAACACCGCAGCACACCTGGAAGTTCGCAACTTGGGATTACGAGGAATGGCAAGGTCAAGGATCTCCTGAAGGCGCCGGTTATGGGAGCGAGACATTCGTGACCAACCTACCCGAAGGGGTTGAGATTGCAACATACATCAACCTCGATATGTACGGACTAAATTGGCCTGTCGAAACCCAACTTATCAGTCAACTGAGCGGCTGCGATGAGGACTATTTCCACCTCTACCTGTTCACTTCACCTGTCGATGACTGGTCCTATTACGAAGATCGCGGAACGAATGTGACGGATGATATGCGTGAGGAGGCCACCGCGCTGCAGGCGCGGTTGAACAACGTCCTTCACGACGAGCTCGACTATCCACCGGAATGGGTTGTCGTGCTCGACGACACCAAAGGGAATTCAGATCACTTCAATTTCATTTCACGCGGTTGGCCAGCGACTTGGATGAGGGGAATGCACGAGTTCGTTCAGGAGGAAGATGACACTTGCGAACAATCCCCCAAGCACGCGCCCACCGACCGCGTCGATATTCTCTACCAATTGGCTGGTGGGCGCAACGGACTTGAGTCTGGTATGCAAACAGGTATGGACGCGCTCGCCCACTTGATGTGGAATGATTTGACAGGTAATTGGTAGGAAAAGGGCGTCTTTCTGCCTACATCAGCGTCTTTCTACCGACATCAGATTAAAGGCCAATGCGTTATCTTGTAAGTTCGATGACTCGAGCATATGCTCTACTTGCAAGCCTAATCTTAATCGCAACCCCCTTGGCCGGATGCACTTCTAGTCCCGAAATCG
>CAXGBP010000022.1:0-8560 GCA_964007685.1 uncultured Candidatus Poseidoniales archaeon
CACCCATCGTCCCTTCAAAATTTGAGTTCATTTCGTATGCTATCAAGAGGAAAAATCCGAATTGGGCCCACAGCACCAATGAAAATCGAGATGTGTCGGTCGGTGGCATTTGGTAAGGGGCATTGTCACTCATGCGGCTGGAGGAGCGAATGAAGTTGATTATGGTTGGGCCAGAAATTTCTCAATCACAAGTACGGCTCTCCACACACGGTGCAAGGTAGTCCCGGTAACCAAGCTCCTGGCATATGTCCACAATTGGAGCAGATGCTCGTCTCGATGTCTCCGCCGAACACACTCATCAGAATCAATTAGCGAGCGGAGCCGACGGCCTTGAACCTACTTCAGGATAGAGAGGGTTAGACACCAGAGGGGGCATGCGGTGAGACGGTCGAACAAGTCTAATCCAATTGCTTATGGAGGATAGGCAACGCGCTTTGCGCGTAAGGTGCACGGATGAGTCAGGGCATCACCTTCCCACTCCCTATGAAGAAGGGATTCGGAGCAACCGACCGTGTCGACCAATGGTGGAAAGGCCCCACCGCCATGTCCGCATATCTGGGTATCATGATACTCTATGCAACGTGGCGCGGATTCATGGAGGCCGACTTCTGGATCTTCTCCGATTTCGGTCTTTCAGCGGGCGTTGGACACGGTAGTGGAACAATGGCTATCGAAGAAAATCACGCTCATGTCCTGAGCCCACTATTCTCTCCTCTCATCGTCCCCGGTGAGCATTCCTGGATGCCCCGCCACTTACAGTGGATATCGCCAGCGATGTTCATCCTCATCTTCCCCGCCGGCTTCCGCGGGACCTGCTATTACTACCGCAAGGCGTACTACCGTGCATTCATGCAGCAACCAACCGGTTGCGCAGTCTCCAAGCCATGGGATGAGTACTCCGGCGAGACTGGCTTGCTACTAGTCCAGAATCTGCACCGCTACTTCATGTATGCAGCTCTGGCTTACCTGCCAATTCTGTCATTCGATGTCTGGCTTTCACTCAATTTCCATCAGGGCGACGCTCACGCCTACGGAGTCAGCGTCGGCACACTCGTACTACTGCTGAATGTAATCATGCTGACAGGATACACCCTGGGTTGCCACGCATTCCGACACATTGTCGGTGGAGCTTCGAATGATTGGAGCGGAACAGCGATGGGGAGGGTCAAGTACAGGTTATGGAAGTTCTCGACCAAACTCAACGAGAAGCACAAGGAATGGGCACTCTACTCTCTCTTCTGGGTCATGTTCGCTGATTTCTACATCTACGCCTGCACCGACCCGCTGTTTGGCTGGTCTGACATCGTACTTTGGGGAGGGCTGTGAATGCGCTACGATTTGATCGATGACAATTACACCACTCACGAGCACGACGTGGTCGTGATTGGCGCCGGAGGCGCCGGCCTTCGCGCCGCGATCGCTGCTAGTCAAGAGGGTGCGAGCGTGGCGCTCGTTTGCAAGTCGATGTTGGGTAAGGCCCACACTGTAATGGCTGAAGGCGGGGCCGCTGCTGCTCTTGGAAACAAGGATCCTCGCGATAATTGGCAAGTTCACTTCCGTGACACGATGAAGGGCGGGAAGTACCTGAATGATTGGCGTATGGCGAAGATACACGCGCAACAGGCACCTGACAGAATTCGTGAGTTGGAAACCTGGGGCGCGGTTTTTGATAGGACACCGAAGGGTCTGACGAGTCAACGCAACTTCGGTGGTCACACCTATCCGAGGCTCGCTCACATCGGAGATGCGACCGGCCTCGAGCTCATTCGAACCCTACAAGAGAAGGGAGTTCACATGGGAATGGATGTCTTCATGGAATTCACTGTTCGACGGCTTTTCACCAAAGAAGGAGCTGTCGTCGGCTGCTTCGCCTACGACCGCAACGATGGTTCTCTGCACCTATTCAAAGCCAAGTCAATCGTCCTCGCGACCGGAGGTATAACCCGTTGCTGGGCAGTCTGCTCGGGCTCTTGGGAATACACCGGAGAGGGTCATGCCCTCGCTTACTGGGCAGGGGCTGAGTTGGGCGATATGGAATTCGTTCAATTCCACCCGACGGGCATGATTTGGCCGCCGAGCGTCAGAGGAATTCTCGTTACTGAGGGTGTTCGAGGAGAAGGCGGCATGCTAACCAATTCAGAGGGTGAGCGTTTCATGTTCGATTACATCCCTGAGATGTACAAGGATGAATTCGCCGATACCGAGAAAGAAGCCCTCGAGTGGGTTGACGAAGTTATCTCTGGCAAGTTGGCTACGAAGAGACGCCCACCTGAACTACTAACTCGTGACGTGGTTGCAAAAGCGATCAATTCCGAGCGTGAGGCTGGACGTGCAAGTGAACACGGTGGAGCTTACCTCGATATTTCGTGGCGGTCTCCTGAGGAAGTCAAGAAGAAACTACCAGGAATGTATCATCAATTCAAAGAATTGGCTGCGGTTGATATCACCAAGACGCCGATGGAAGTTGGGCCGACCGCTCACTATGTCATGGGCGGGGTCAAGGTCGACTCGGAGTCTCAGGAATCGACTATTCAGGGACTCTATGCTGCCGGTGAAGCTGCGACTGGTCTGCACGGGGCCAACCGTTTGGGTGGCAACTCACTGACCGACTTGATTGTCTTCGGCAAAATTGCTGGAGAGAGTGCGGCGAAGAGGGCGACTGAGTCCGACGGCTTCGCCGATATCGACGAGGCTGAAATTGCTGATGTCATTGCCGAAACGTTGGCTCCTTTCGCCCGTGAAGATGGTGAAAATCCAGCTAAGGTCGTCGAGGATTTGCGCGAGATGATGCAAGAAAAGGTCGGAATCATCCGAACCGGAAGTTTGCTTGAAGAGGCGCTTTCAGACCTTGAAGAACTTGAGGCTCGCGCGGCTTTGACCAGCCCGGGAGGTTCGAGAATCTACAATCCAGGTTGGCATCAAGCACTCGAATTGAGTGCCATGCTGGATGTCTCGCGCATGTGCGCGCTAGCCGCACTGCAGCGAGAAGAGTCACGCGGCGGACACACACGCGATGACTTCCCAGTTCCAGATCACAAACACTGGGGCAAGATCAACAGCGTCATCGCGAAAGAAGCAGATGGCTCGATGGGCATCGAACACCGAACCTATCCACCGATAAATGATGAACTCAAAGCACTTCTAGATGCTGAGGACCTACACGAGGAGGGCTGAGAATGAGCGAAGATGTCACTTTCCGAGTCTTCCGCGGCGTCGGTGACGGCGATGGAGATGCCATGGGTAAGATGGTCGATTACACCGTCGAGATGGATGAGGGCATGGTAGTGCTCGACGTCATCCACCGTATACAATCCGAGCACGCACCCGATCTTGCCTGCCGCTGGAATTGCAAGGCAGGCAAGTGCGGCTCATGCAGCGCTGAGGTCAACGGTATGCCGCGCCTGATGTGCATGACTCGAATGGAGGACATCATGGAGGAGACTCCTGATGGTCAGCCGGTCACCGTCAAGCCAATGCAGGCTTTCCCAATCACCAAGGATCTCGTGACCGATTTGTCGTGGGCTTTTGAGATGAACAAGAAAATGGTCCCGGTTAGCGGACCAAAAGAGTTCGATTGGGAGTTCAAGCAAGAAGAGGCCGACCGAATCCAAGAATTCCGCGCTTGTATCGAGTGTATGCTTTGCGTCAATACCTGTCACGTTCTTCGCGAACACCAGAAATTCGACGAATTCGCTGGACCACGCTTCTTCGTACGCCTGGCTGGACTAGAGATGCACCCCCTCGATACCAAGAGCCGCATCCCCGAAATCAAGGAGGATTTCGGCCTTGGCTACTGTAATATCACGAAGTGCTGCACAGAGGTCTGTCCAGCTGGAATCAATATCACAGACAATGCGATCATTCCACTCAAAGAAAGAGTCGTGACCGAGTACTATGATCCGCTTGCAATTATTGCCAAGAAACTCGGGCTTCGCGGAAAATAATGACTTTAAGCGGCTCAAGTGAGAAGATTCACAGAGCCAAAACGAACTGAAACGTGGATAATATCCCCCGCCCACGCATCCGCCAAAGGCATCGCGAGTGGGGTTACGTAGATCAGCGCAGACGTTCGAAGACGGCGCACCCTGATTAGATTCAGAGGTGCTTGATACCAGTCTTCTTCACGTTGGCCTTCTTGATCTTGGCTGGGAGCCAAGCCGGTCCGTTCTTCGGCTTATCGACCATTGCGGTCGAGCCGACGAAAACATGCACTTTGTTTGTACCGCGCTCGCGCAGTTCAATGGCAGTGTGACCACGTGTAGCCGCCTTCAGAGCTGCGCCGCGGGGCTGCTTGCTCACGAAAACTTGGGCTGTATCATTACCGCCCTCCATCAAAACGAAGTATTTCTTGCCAGACATTGAATTATCCACCTCCACAAAGTGGGCCACTCGGAGAGATTATGAAGTTTGAGGTGGATAAACGCTTCACTGCGCCGCTGTGAGCACCTTTTCAGGAATTCCGAGGCCCTCTGAAAGAGAGGATTGTGCTCATAATTCGGCACAAGCGAGGGTCTTAGTGTTGAGAACACCCTCGATTGAACGGATGGAATCGACTACTAATCGAGCGATTTCACCCATGTTAGCAGCCTCTATCTTCAGGATGAGATCGTGGTCGCCAAACAAGAGATTTGAATCTACCACAAACGGCAAGTTCGAGGCCGTGTCGAACACAGAGAATTCGGAACCCGGTTCGACGTTAATCAGCACATATCCAACAGACATCTTATCGACAGGGAGGGGCTAAGTGGCGAAGAACCCTTTGATGGCACGTCGAAACAAGATTTGAGCGACGAAGGGGTGATAGCGGGCGGCCCCCTCTCGTAAGTGTATGGCCGAGACAGTCATTGTGCGCGAATGCAAGTATGGAGAGGTTCGCGTCCTATTTGGCAACATCCTACGTGTCGAAGGAGACATTCTAGTGACTACCGCCAACAACCGATTGGCAGGCAGGGAAGGTCTGGATGAGAAGATTCACCAAAAGGCTGGGCCAGAACTGCGAGAGTTCTGCCACGGTATTGCTGTTGAGCGCCGTAAGGAGAATTTGCAGCCATGCGGAGTCGGGAATGCCGTTACTACTCCAGGATTCAATTTGCCATTCAAGAATCTGATCCATGTGGTAGGACCGGATTGCCGACGCCCAAATCAGGATAATTTCAGGCGAGATCTGCTCAAGGAGTCCTATGCTTCAATGTTTGAGCAAATCGAGACAGTCGATGAACGCACGACACTTGTGATGCCACCGGTGAGCATGGATATCTTTGCTTACCCTCACCGAGAGGGCGCTCGGAGGACGATGGAAATCGTTCTCGCTTGGATGGATGAGGGTGAAGACCCTGGAACCGATATGGTGCTCATCGTTACCGATGACAATCAATTCCTCAACAATATGAAGACGGTTTATCGCGAGTCCGAAGATAGATTCCCTGGAATTGACCGAACTCGGGCTTTCCGACGCGGAAAGTACCCCTGATTGCTTCTCGACTTAACGATCGAGGGAATCGATGTGCAGTTCGACCGCTTCACTGAGAGTCAGCCGGCCGACTGCAACAGCTCGGGCAAGGCTGGCTGGAATAGTTAAGCGACCTTCTGAGATGCGCCGACTGCATCGTTGAATTTCGCGCACCTCACCCTCAGTTGGGATGACCTGCAAGCGCTGGGTGACAGGGACTCCTTCGAGAGAGCAGATGGTGAGCGCGGATGAAACATGGTCGTGTCGCGAGCCACGTGAGGTCGAGCGCTCGTCGACGAATTGGATAGAGAGACCTCGCGCAAGACAGACATTGGCGATGCGCGAAGAAATCGTTCGCGCCCCATCGCCGATACGAACCACAGATTCGGTCGGCCGGAGGTCACGTAGGATCTCCATTATTCGGTCGACGGTCTCGTCGACCGATTCCATCTGCATTGAGCCGGCCGCTTTTCCATCAGCAAGCCAAGCAAGGCCGGGCCGAGGACCAGGGTCGATGCCGAAACAGATGCGCTGTACTTTCTCACCAGCATACATCCGGTTGACAATCGAGCCAATTACGGAGTCAATTTCTTCGACCGCACATCCGACTCCTCTATTATCCTCAGATTGCCCAACTTCGGCGTGCGATCCTATCCAATAGTCGACTCCATTTGGCACCGGATGCTCAGGGTCAATCTGCACATGTTCGATGCCCGAGTCCCGCAATCGGCCGAGTAGCCTGTAGGCTAGGCGGAAATCATCAGTGCGGACCGCAACCTCGGGCACGATGAACGAGTGTTGGGCCTCGCCTTCAATCGTTGCTGTCTAGAAATCACATCGGTGGCATTATTCGATTGGTTCTACAATCTCGCACGACCACTTCATGCTGATTTCTTCCACGAAACCACGAAACGATGCACTCCAAGCCTATTCCAAGCGATGTCGTCAAGAACCCTGACAATGGGCTAGCCTCATGAGCGGAGTCTACGAGCGAGAATTGCGCTCTGTCTTGGCTGGAGAGCGCAAGGGTGTGATTGCCATCACGCGCTCGTGTACCGAGGTCGAACGCGCGCGAGCAATGCAAGTGTGCCAACGCCCATTCCTCGTCGTGCGCGCGCCCGGCAGCGGCTCAGAGGGTACTGGAGATATCCTCGCGCTGCGTGGAGACATGTGTATGCCAATCGAGGTGAAATCCTCCAAGACCGATCGAATCTACCTCTCAGGCCGCACCAAGGATCAGTATCTCGCACTCATCTCAACTGGAGAAAGATGCGGCCTGCTGCCACTCTACGCATTCCGTCTGAAAGGTGTCAGAGGAGATAGTTGGACAATAATGAAAGTCCCAGTCGAAGGTTTGACTGGAAAGTTACGAAGCCTTGCACGAAGCATACCAAACGTTCCACTTACCCGCAACGGAACTCCTTACCTCAATTGGCACGATGGAATGCCTCTACACAGATTCCTCGCACTCATCAGTCGCTCTGACGGCGCTCGTTCAATCTAAACTCAGTCGCCGTCTTTGCTAGAATTTTCGAGTATTGCTTCCGCCTCGACGAGTTGAGCCTTCACTGCCTCGATATCGGTTCTGACTCCATCGAGGTGTGCTCGCTTCAGCAGGCGAGAGATTGCTTCTGACTCACGACGTAACCTATCGATTTCACGAGCGCGCCTGCGCTCACCCAAATCGCCCGCCTCCGTCACGGCCCACCCAATACGCCGTAGGTCAAGTCAGTTGCGCAGCGCGCCACGAGAGTTCAAGTGGAGCCCTCGCCGACCGTGTCACATGGAGCGAAGGCTGGGCCTGAACCAAATCCTCTTCCTCGCCATCCTCGCTTGGATTGCGATGAGGGGTTTTGCTCCGATCTGGGCCGTCGGAATCATCGCGGCGTGGTACTTCGGCCTCTTGTATCTAGAGCAGAATGGAACCTTGGATCGATGGAACGCGACGCGGGTCCTTGGAATGATCCTAATGGTTCGGACGGGACGAGGCAAGATTGCGTTGGAAAAAATGGCTCGTCCTCGCCGCTTTTGGAGGGCTTATGGGGAATTCTCAATCTGGATGTGTTTCATTGTCATGCTGGGTGTGATTCTGTTGATTGTCACTGCTGCTTTGGCGACTGCTGCTGCCCCTTCAGAACAGAATGTCTTGCCGGCTTCCGACCTTCTTTTGATTCCAGGAGTGACGAGTTTCGTTCCATTTTGGTGGCCAGTGATTGCACTGGTAATCGCTCTGGTGATTCACGAGTATAGTCATGGTTTGCAGGCTCGCGCACACGGAATGCAGGTACGTTCCTTTGGACTCCTCCTAGTTGGTCCGTTGCCGATGGGCGCTTTTGCTGAGCCCGAATATGAGGAGATGATGCGAGCTCCTCGCCGCGAGAGGTTGCGACTCTATGCGGCGGGACCTTCAATCAATCTGATTGCGACTTTCGTGGTTCTGATTTTGCTATCGTCGACTGCCGCAGGATTTGCCGCCAAGACGCCCGGAGTCCATGCCTCGGCGATTATCGAGGACACAGGGGCGGAAGATGCTGGTTTAATGCCCTATGAAATCATCATTCGGATAGATGGTATCAGAATATCAGACCGCAGTGAATTCTTAGAACAGATGGATTTGCTTACAGCAGGTGATGAAGTAACTCTGACAAAACTCTCTAACCCCAACTCAGATGGTTCACGAACCGTTCGCGATATCTCAGTCACTATGGGAGATCGTTACAACCACCACATCGGTCTATGTGAAGGAGATTCGGCATGTATCGAATATACCGAGGAGTGGCTGGTAGATATGGGTATAGAGCAGGGTGATGCCTTCCTCGGAGTCAGCAACCTACGCTCAAACACCGCGGCTGTCGAAGGCTGGTCGTTCGTCTTTGATGACCAATTTACCCCTGCTCAGAAGGGTCTCGGCCTATTGATTACACCATTGATTTTGCTGAGTACTCCTATTGCCCTCGATGGACACACGATACCACTCCAACAACGGGCTATGCTGACCGCTGGAGACGGTCCGATTGCCTCCACCCTCGGCACAGAAGGTATGCTTGACACCTTCGATTTCCTCTTCTGGTTGGCCTGGATTAACTTCATTCTCGGATTCGCCAATCTGAT
>CAXGBP010000023.1:0-8154 GCA_964007685.1 uncultured Candidatus Poseidoniales archaeon
GTCATCGATCCATTGCTTAGCAGTGGTGCGGTAATGGCCTGGAAAGCCTTGGGGGCAGGAGCGGGTGGATGCGCTGCTTTGTTGTGCAATCCGATGCAGGTATCTTCCGTCCGTTCAGACATCGAGCGATTGGGTTGGGAAATAATCGACTGGAATTTCGAGGAAGAAGGAGTCGCGATTTGCTGAGAGCGAATTATTCCGAGCGAACCCTCAAACATGGCATTAGATTCGTCCTACCCATGGTAGGACGCCGTACCCTCGTTGCAAGTGCATTGATTCTGGTACTGATTCTGCCTATGGCAGCCTCTACTCTGGTAGTCAATGAAGGCCGAGGCGGCTACGACGCTGATGGTGTTTGGACGGAAAGCGTCGAACTTCCACTTCACCATGAGTGGTGGCTTGATTGGAGCCGTGACAAGGATCATGATTCGATTGATGACCGACTGGAGTGGTTGCTTGAACAACCAGTCGATTTCCAAGAGGATTGGTGGAGACGAGCACCTGCTGGACATGCTCGAGTCTTCATCAATTATGACCATCATCCGAGCGATGCGGATGTTTCAGTTCTAGAGTCAATGGGCGTCATCGTGACTTTCAGGGCGACTTATCTCGATACGTTGGCTGCATCGATACCTCTCGAATTGATTGGTGAGGAAAGTCCGTTATTCGAGCTCAGTGGATTGGTTATGCTCGAAGATCTCGGATTGGCGGAACCTCACATGAACGAAGCCAATCCGAATATGGGAGTCAACGATGTTTGGGCTGAATACGGCTTCGATGGAACAGGAGTCACAATTGCTGTTCTCGATACAGGAGTCCGAGGAGACCACGAGGGTCTCAACGATATGGACGACGACCCATTCACTTGTGTCGATGAACCGCCAAACCCTCTAGACCCGAATCCTGACCCGATTCCAGCTGATTGCGATCCGAAGGTCAAGGCATTCTACGATGCGGTATACACCGATTCAGAGCAGCCGGCCAGCGAGTCATTCGATTCGGGAACTCATGGTTCTCACGTGGCTGGCATCGCTGCTGGAACCGGCGGCGGACAAGCTGCTCCAGACGGCTCTCGATACATTGGAACAGCACCCGGAGCTTGGGTCATCAACATCCTCGCCTGTTGCGAGGGGGATATCGAGGACATCATCGAGGGCGCTCAGTGGGCCATCGACAACAAGGAGCGTCACGGTATCGACATCCTCACCTCCTCTTTGGGTGAGCAGCAATTTGAGGTCCACTTTGACAACGATGGCTCAAGCACTTGGAGCCGACAGATGGATGCTGTCGCAGAGTCCGATATCATCACCACACTGTCTGCCGGTAACGAGCTCGGTGGAATCACCGTTGCCGGTTGCAACACCATCGACAGCCCAGGCGATGCAAATATTCCAGTCACGGTTGCATCCCTTGACAAGAATCTCGGACTGGCTATCTACTCTAGCCGAGGTTACACCTCAGATGGTCGAGTTAAGCCCGACATTTCGACCATCGGCTCAAACATCATGGCACCCGACGCCGCGACAAATGATGGTTACACCAGCAAGTCTGGAACCAGCATGGCAACGCCTCTCATGGCCGGAATCGCGGCTCTGATGAAGGAGGCCAATCCAGACCTTACTCATTCCGAATTCAAGGATATCCTCGCTGCTCACGCCATTGAGCGTGAGATTAGCCTAAGTGACCCTGGATTCAACGATTGTAGCCTGCTCGAGACACGTCCTGACAATGAGTTCGGATACGGTCAGGCCGACCCGATGGCTTTCGTGGAGGCAGCAGGAAGCATCGACACATCGCTCAATGTGAGCATGGAGATTGTCACGATGCAAGAAATCGGTAATGAGAGCTACATACGTGGCTCATCATCCGGAGCAGATGTAGGATCATCTAGCCCAGGTAGCCAGACTAGGATTGAGGTACGAGTAGGTGGCGGAGAATGGAAGATTGCGGATGATGACTCCCCACTGGATGACTGGTCAAAATGGAGCATCAAACTGGATCCGCATTCGGAGTCCGGAAACTCGACGATTTATGCTAGGCTTATCGTCGATGATGGCCACGTCTCCCCGGTCGATGCCCGTCGAGTGATACTGCTAGATCTACCTGCGTCTGTAGGCAGTTCTAGTGGTTCTAGTAGCACAAACGTACTGATTATCGGAGTCGGACTGATGGTAGCAGTCCTAGTCGGGTTCGTAATCTTCAACAGAGAACAACTTGTAGAAGAGTGGTTCGAAAGTCAGAGTCTGACTGAGAATAGACTCAGAAGGATGGTCTCTCTTTGCGTCCTATACTTCGCCCAGGGTTTGCCTTGGGGATTCGCCTCGGTCGCCTTCGCTGCATATCTGGCTGACAACGGACTTACCCCTCAAGAGATTGCTATACTATTCGCAACAATTGCACTGCCTTGGACATTCAAGTGGATTTGGGGGCCAGTAATTGATACGGTGAATCTGCCACAATTTGGCTCTCGGAGGCTATGGATTATTTTCGCGCAGTTCGGGATGGCTGTTTCTATAGGGACTCTGCTCCTAATTCCAGACTTGAAGAACGAACTAGGTCTGGTAATCAAATTACTATTCATTCACAATATATTCGCCTCACTTCAGGACGTAAGTACCGATGCACTGGCCGTGGACGTGCTTCTCGATGACGAGGTCTCCAAGGCTAATGGGTACATGTTTGCATCTAAGCGAGCAGGGATGATCATTGGTGGAGCCGTTCTAGGGGGATTCGCTACCCAGATTGGAATAAGGGGTATGCTATCCATCCAATTGCCACTGCTTCTTCTGATAATGATCCTGCCAATGTTCCTTTATGAGAAGCCTGGAACTCGGCTATTCCCCTGGTCCAGTAGGTTGGAGGAGGATGAATCCTCCTCAATAGATCAGTCTGTTGCTACAGACTTCGTGGATGAGAATCTATACTGGGAGGAATCGGAGGAATCGAGGTGGTGGGCTGCTGTGGCCGTGGGCAAGTCCACATTCAACGAGAAAATTTCCCTTCCAGCATTTATCACGATGATCTCGATATTTATCTTCGTATCCGGCCTATTGTTCGCAATCGTCTCAGTGGATCTGGAAGTGCCAATTTACGGTTTGGCCAAGACAGTCGCATTCTGGGGCTTAGTACTCGCTGTAATTGTGTATTTTGTTACGACCAAACTATGGAAAACAGCAATAGGAAATCAAGTGCCCAATCCATTCTCTTTGTTGCCCCAATCCACTAGGAGAACTCTGGCTCAGACTAGTTTCAACTTGACCAAGGCATTCTCACTAAGATCGTCATTCTTGCTGATCTTCCTATGCCTTCTCTCTGAGCTGTACCTCTTCGTCGATCCAATCGTGCTTGACATCTTCATCAACAGAGCAGGATGGGAGCAGGAGAAGTACAATGTTATTGTCGGTGGCGTAGTTATCTTTGCCACGATGATTGGCCAAATCTCCGGTGGTATGCTAGGAGACAGGTACGGAGTCAGGAAGGTGGCTATGATTGGATTCACCTGTCTCGCCGCTGCAAACGCTCTGTTGGCAGTTCTACAGCCATTCTGGACCAATACTGCAATCATGACTACTTACTTGATAATCCGAGGGCTGATCAACGGAGTTGCTTGGATTTGTGTAATTGCCGTGGCGATGAAGATGACTTGGAGTAAGGTTGGAGGTACACAATTTACAGCCTATATGTCAATGTTCAACCTATCTGCTGTAATGGCCTACACGTTCACAGGAAAAATGCTGGATCTTTTCAATAATAACTACTCAACTGCCATCTATGTGGGGGCTGCTCTAACTATGATTACAGTGGTTTTCCTCTACTTCATCGATCCGGATGAGTGCAATAAGGTTCTAGAGAACAAATCCGAGGATGATGGAATCATGGATGCCGATTTAGGAGAGTCCGCTTGGTGGGATGAGGACGGAGGCGGTGACCCTGTCACAGCTGCATGATGAAGACTGGTTTTCCAAAGAAGGCAAATCGATGGAGGGAGCAAACCTTGGCGAGCATGCAGCACTGGCTTGAATCCTGCGAAACAGACTTCCTTCTGTTCACTCAGACAGTCTGCCGTTATTGCACAGTGGCAAAGCGAGTTTTGGACTCAAAGGACCTCTCTTACACCGTAGTCAATTTCGACCACGAGGGCGATCTTCGCTTTGAGGTAATGAGAGAAACCGGGCACCGAACGGTGCCAGTATGCCTCGATATGAGAGGGGATACCCCTCTCTTCGTGGGTGGCTCAGATCATCTGATCAAATATCTCGACTGAGCGAGACTTTGTTCTGACTCACTCAGGCCGAATCAGCCATCCTTTGGATGGCTGCTTTGAGTTCATCGAATTGATTGAGATTGACCATATGTCCCTTCTCGTGTTCGAGGCGAGTGACTGGCCAACCGGCCGCCTCAAAGATCTCAACTTGTTCAACTGCTAGATGCATAGGAACCAAGTGATCGCTCGAGCCATGCATCCAGACCACTTCGCGCGGGTGAAGAAATGGCAGAGAAGCAGTCAGTGAATCTGGTCTAACAGTCTTGGTGCCGAGAAGGACGAGACCTAGGATACGCTCGTGCAAGTCGGTCTCAAGTAGGGCGGAAGCAATCGCTCCGCCTTGAGAAAACCCGCCTACGATTAGCGGTCCATCGGGCATCTGACCGATGACTCGCTGCATCGATTCGTCGACCTGCCTCATCGAATAATCATCTAGAGGCAGAGTCGGGTCATCTGCCCGCAGCCACCAAGCAAAGCCGCCGTGAGTCGGATGTTCGATGGCGGCTTGAGGGCAGAATACATCCCAGCCACTCGGGCAAAGTCGCTCAGCGAGCGGCTGCATTTTGTCAGAGGCCCCGGTCATCCCGTGGAGCATGACAAGTGTGCCATTGGCCATTTGGCTACCTCAGATTGACCATGAATAGGTGATTCCGCCGGCGATGATGAGGCGTAGGTCTGAGTCGCCTGTGAAGGTCAGAGTCAGAGTGTACTCCTCACTTGGGTAAGGTATGGTCCCTAGAGTCCCATACTCCTCCGCACCAGGTCCCCAAAAGCGCTCGAGAGCAGAGACCGAAGTGTGATCGCGCAACGTCAGCGTGATACTCGAACCACCACTTCCGCAAGCTGCGTCGAGATAGTAGATCATCTCGTCCCACTCGCCGTCTTGCGGGTGATTACTGACGAAGAAAGTGTCACGGAATTCGGCATCAGTACCAGCATTCTCCCAAGTTTTTGCGTAAAGGTCACCCCCACGAATGAAGAATACCTCTCCAGTGTGGCCTTCACCGCCAGATGCAAATTGCATTCTGAGTTGTTCTACACCGTCGGCATCGGTCCAGGTGAACGAGGAGAAGAAGCCGATTTCGGTGTCGTATGTGTAGTCGAGACGGGAGCCATCGGTAGCTTGGGCTGAGATTATGGCAAAATCTCGTGTTTTGTCCAGAACATTGGCAGTCCAGTCATTACTGAACAGAGTGAAGGTCCAGGACTGACCATTTGAGAGTGGGAAAGTGAGGGCTGGCTGAGCGACACCATTTTCGAAGGCACTGAGATTGTCATGAGTGATACGCCCGAGAAACGGGTTGTGGTTGAGAACTGCATGGCGGCGAGCTTCGGTTTCACTAGAGATCGCCAGCATGTATGCCGTGCCTCCTTCCTCAGAGTCCGAGGCTACGACCAAGCGAGCCGTGTCATCCGAATAATCCGGCGTGGAGAAGGTGTAGAGCCACCAGTCACCTACCTCCCAGACGGGTGCTGTGAAAGGGTCGTCAGAGCTCTTGCTGTCTCCGTCACCGGTCAGGCCGGCACAACCCGCTAGGCCACTAGCCAGCAGGAGGAGGGTAAGACCCAGCGCTGCTGTCCGCATGACCTCCGCTCCACCCTGCCCATCATGAGCCTGACGCTGTTGCGTCAAGGGCCTCAAAGCATTCCAGCGATGACAACCGAGACGATTGACATCAGCTTGATGAGGATGTTCAGCGAAGGTCCACTGGTGTCCTTGAATGGGTCACCGATGGTGTCGCCGACGACGGCGGCTGAGTGGGCTGCATCGCCCTTTTCAGCACCTTCAATCTCACCCTGCTCGATTGCCTTCTTGGCGTTGTCCCAGGCTCCACCGGCGTTCGCCATGAAGAGAGCCATCAGCACACCTGTAGCGGTTGCACCCGCGAGGGTGCCACCGAGTGCGGCTGGTCCGAGGACCAAACCGATGATGACTGGGCTCGAGATTGCGACGACGCCTGGAGCGATCATCTCGCGTAGGGCGGCCTTAGTCGAGATGTCGACACATTTTGCGCTGTCGGGCTCTACGCCAGGACGTCCTTCGAGGAGTCCTTCGATATCGCGGAATTGACGTCGAATCTCTTCAATCATTTCTTCGGCAGCGCGACCAACTGACTTCATTGTCATGGCTGCGACGACGAATGGTAGTGAACCACCAATAAGCAGTCCGATAACAACCAGTGGTTCAGTTAAACTGAGGTCAGCTGCATCCAAACCTGCACTCGTCTTGTAAGCAGCGAAGAGAGCCAGAGCGGTCAGCGCAGCGCTGCCGATAGCGAATCCCTTGCCGATGGCTGCGGTTGTGTTACCAATTGAGTCTAGGCCATCGGTGATGTCGCGAACTTCCTTTCCGAGGCTTGACATCTCAGCGATACCGCCAGCGTTGTCAGCAACCGGTCCGTAGGCGTCGACAGTCATTGTCACACCGACAGTTCCGAGCATTCCCATGGCTGCCATTGCGATTCCATAGAGTCCAGCGTCACCGCCACCCATTACTTCGTTAGCGCCGTAGATTCCGGCTGCCATCAGAAGGACTGGGATGAACACAGACTGCATACCGACGGCGAGGCCTGCGATAGCATTGGTCGCGCTTCCGGTTTTGGATGCCTCGCCGATGTATGGGATTGCTTTGACCTGGATTCCGAATACGGGCTCGATTCCAGTGTAGTACTCGGTGACTAGACCGATGAGGATTCCGACTAAGGAACCAATTGCGACCGCCTGAATGACTACGGTGTCGAGTTCAAAGTAGTCTAGGGCGAAGTATCCGCCAGCGAGGAAAAGACCAGCACCGACGAATGTGGTGTTGCGGAGAGCTGCTCCAGCGTCCATATTCTTCATTGCGTTAATCGAGAAGACGCCGATTATCGAGGCGATGTATCCTACAATCGCGAGTAGAATTGGAATCATCAGATAGTCCGCTCCGAGGTCAGCCTCGTTGGCAGCAGCGATGACCATCGCTGCGATGATTGAGCCGACGAAGGACTCGAAGATGTCCGCGCCCATTCCTGCAACATCGCCTACGTTGTCACCAACGTTATCGGCGATGACACCGGGGTTGCGTGGGTCGTCTTCTGGAATTCCAGCCTCGACCTTACCGACTAGGTCAGCACCTACATCGGCGGCCTTGGTGTAGATTCCACCGCCGACGCGCGCGAAGAGTGCGATAGAAGAAGCTCCCATTCCGAAGCCCGCAATATTCTGAACTTCGAGGAAGGCGGTCTCGGTGAAGTAAAACATCATCGAGATACCAAAGAGACCGAGGCCTCCAACAGCCAGTCCCATCACCGCTCCTCCGTTGTAGGAAGTAGTCAGGGCCTCAGACTGGCCACCATTGGCAGCAGCCTGTGCTGTGCGACCGTTAGCGCTCGTAGCCGCGCGCATACCACTAAATCCAGCAGCGACACTGCACAGAGCACCGATCACGAATGCAATCATAGTCTCAAATCCGAGTCCTATGTCTTCGTTAATCTCGCCACCGACAAACAAGAGGGCAGCAACACCGACGATGAATACCGACAGCATCCTGTACTCTGCGAACAGGAAAGCCATAGCGCCGTCCTGAATACGTCCGGTAATCGTAGCGACAGTTTCGTTCTCAATCTCGATTGAATCGACCTTTTTGTAAAGCATGAAAGCAATGAGTAGACCGAAGAGTCCGGCCCCCATTCCAATCATTCCAAGTAGTTCTCCGTCCATGATATCACCAATCTGGTTGAGTCGCCGACCTGCGGTCCGTATTTAATCCGAATCCACTTAGCCCGCCCCTTCGGGGCGGAGAATCATCCTCTTTGTGAGAGGACAATATCAGCAAATGAGGAGAGGATGCCAGCACCGTCGTGCTCGCCTTTCATTGAGGCGAATTCCTCCTCACTGATGTGTCCCCATCC
>CAXGBP010000024.1:0-8085 GCA_964007685.1 uncultured Candidatus Poseidoniales archaeon
GAATCCTTCAGTGTCGGCATCATCGGACTTATCGGATTGGGCTTCTGGTACGTCGCTTGGTATCGAGCCACGTTCAAGCGCAAGGGCTTGATTCCGTGGCTCGATCGATGGCAGGATCCAATCGGCTCATCTCGCAAGGTGCTCGTTGCTGGGATTGCGACAATTATTCTCGCTTGGATCGCGGGCAATCCATTACAACCCTACTTGCCCGATCCAACAGGCCTAGTGCTCATGCTAATCGGCCTGTTGATGTCACTTTCAGGAGTATATTCGATGCTTTCCAGCGGGCCTCTCGCAGACTCAGAATCCACCACAGAATAATTGCTTCACAGCCTATCTGTTGCCGGGTTTCCAGAATTGTAGAGGCAACGGTTCTTCGCCACTCATCGCTCTGAAAGCAAGATGGTCAGCGCGCTCGTTCCAACGATGACCACGATGAGCGCGTACATGCTCTCCATGAAGTTCGCGCAGATTGGATGCCTCCTCCCACATAGCGCGCACGCGCGAGGCAAGGGCTCGATTCTTCTTCGCCCGCCATTCACCTCGCGCGATATTCAGCGCATATTGTGAATCGGCACGGATGACAATTGAATCATCACCTCCCCTTCCAAGAATCCATTGCAAAGCTCCAGCGATCGCGTTCAATTCAGCAGTATTGTTCGAGCCTACTTCAGCTCCGATGAATCCGCTCGCGCCATCCTCGGTAATTACGCGCCCAAAACCCTCGGTGATGACTTCACCACGACCTCTGCCCAGACCGGTGTCTCCCCGCACGACGCAGAACCCCCATCCTGCAGGGGTAGCGGCGGTGACGTTTCGATTCTCTTCGCACGAACCATCCACGTAGATATGGAGGGTCGCAGCCACGGGTCTCACTCACCGAGCAGTTCGCTGTACCTGACCGCGTCGAGAAGCGCGTCCAATTCACCAGCATCACTAATCGTCATTTTCCAAATCCAGCCCTCGCCGTAAGGATCCTGATTGATTTGCTCGGGGGCATCTTCGAGACTCTCGTTAGCCTCTGTGATGTCGCCAGCGAGAGGTGCGTAAATCTCGCTGACTGATTTGACAGATTCGACACTGCCACACGATTCCATAGCCGCAACACTTGCGCCGACCTCCGGAAGTTCGACCCAAACGACATCGGTTAGTGCATCCTGAGCGAAGTCCGTGACTCCGATAGTGGCGATATCGCCATCGATTCGAACCCACTCATGCTCTGCCGTGTATCTCAATTCCGCGGGCACTTCACTCATGCTATCGAGGTGGCGAGGATTGGGAGAGGGGTCAAGGTTTCGATTGCGCAAGCAGAGAGTGGAGGGGCCATAACTCCCCTCTCATTCTTCCTCGCCGTATCTCTCCTCGAGTTTTTTCTTTTCAAGCTCAGCCCAACGCGAACTCATGCCTTCATCGTCAGCATCGAATCGCTCTTCTTCGAGCCGTTCGCGCATCACTGACTCAGGCTCGCGGCTGAACCAGCGGTCGAGGGGTGCTTCGCCGTGTTCTCGTCCTCGCGAGACTCGGATGATGAGGAGTCCTGCCAGACAGATGAGTACGACGATAGGCAGGATGAGCGCGGCATCATTGATGCTTGCACAAGAGGTGCCGGTGCAGCCGAGCACCTCGATCCGGCCTTCTGAAAGGGCGAGCGCGCTGAGGAATGCGGCGGGAATAGCGATGCCGATTAGCACGCGCTCAAGACGGGCCGCGGGGGATTCCATCGATACCCTGAGAGGCCCGAAGCGGATGAATGCCTCGCCTTCGCTGTCCCGCGCTGTTTAGTGTCAGTGCAGATCAAAAGACGGCCAGTAATTGTCAGAAAGTCTCGCGGACTAACTTGTGAATCTTGTATGGCAGAAGCGCGCGATTGACAGGAGTCACTTCGAGGATACGTGCATCATCACGGCGCCGAATATCCTGAAGCAGTGGATGCCGACTTTTCTTGTGAAGGGTCAAAATTGTCGGCATATCTCTGTCGAGGCCCTCACGAACAGCCTTGACAAAGGCCTCGCTCTCCACAGAGTACTTGCCGATTTCATCGATTACGAGGATTTCACACTCATCGATGGTTCGCTGAATAGCAGCGACTCCTATGTTATCCAGTGCGGTGGGGTCGATACCGTATCCCAGAATCCGAGTCCGAGAGTCAATGTCTCGATGTGCCATGACTGCCGATTCTCCAGTGATGATATCCACAACTTCGAATCCAACGCGCTGACCACCATCGAGAATCGTGCGCGTTTTCATCCCGCCAACGACCGGGTTTCCAGCGGTCTCATCGTTGCGAGCGCGCTTCTCTTGACGTCGCTCATCGGTTAGCATATTGACGACTTTTTCAAGAACCGCGGACTTGCCAGCCCTTGGAAGGCCAGTAATGCCTATTTTTGGATGAATTCCCATAATCTCGCCTATCTCACAAACGCTAACGCGATGGTACGTCTTGCGTACGCGATACGCTCGTAATAATCAATTTGGTCTAAAAGCGTCAATCGCTCCGTTCGACGGAAATGGATTTCCGGACTTCATCCTCCAAATTTCCACTTCATCGACACAAAGCGAAAATCAGACGACATCGAAAGTAATTGTCAATCCGGGAGGGATTTGAACCCAGTCACACTTGCATAGCAGCGAGGCTGACTGGGGGTGGGAAGGGTAGGTTTTCGATCTCGTAATTGTTGACGTTATTGTTTGCCGCCCAGGCACGTGACCAGAGATTGAGCTTGTCTGAGTTGAGATGCTCAGCAAGCCAGAGCAGACCATCATCTACGGTTCCATACTGCTCTGCGAGGCTGTCCTGAACGGCCTCTGGTAGTTCGAGGAAATTCACCGAATTCCCTAGAACACAGTCTGGAGGTACGACGACCCAACGCAGTCGGCGGTTTTGCTGAGCGTTAACGATGGCTTGGCAAGCGATTCTACTTACTCCGCGCGGCCCGATAGGCCCCTTCCACATAGCCTGCGATCGCTTGAGTGAGTCCTTTGGAATCGAGGAGTTGTATCCAGGGTGATTGATTGAGACTTTGCTTCCATCGAGGTTGAAGTGGATTCCGCGGATGAATGGCGTGCCACGAGAGCGAGGGTTCCAATCACGGATGTCAGACGACCACGTAGTTTGGTCAATCTCTCCGACACGAACACGGATTGGTTCGCCACTCGGGTTGAGCCAATTGTGTTCCTCAGATAGGCGAGGAAGATCAGCAAGTTGCGAGATCGCCTTCAGAACCAAGCGGCGCTCGTGTTCTGCACGCGGCATTCTTGGGACAGCCCAATTCATATCGGTCCAGACTGACCATATGTCGCGCTCAAGGACGAGTTCCGGTGATTTTGGGTCGAGTCCAGTCGAAGGTAGAACATCGCTGCTCTCCAAAGGACCCCAACTCCTCAGAGCAGAAGTCTCTCCTCCTACTGTGATGCCGATGACGAGAACACCCTGAGAGACTCCAGGGAATACTCTCTGGCTCTCAGGGAATGACCACGCTGAGTCCCAATCGTTGCGCTCGACGATGAGCTTTCGAAGGGGTACGCTACTCTTCTCCCGCAACAGTGAATCGGGTACAATCATGCGAACTCGGCCTCCTTCACAGACGAGTTGTAGGGAACGCTCGAGGAATAGGCGGTAGAGATTCACATTACCAAGAAGGGTGCTGAATCGGAGCCGACCATCATCCTCGGTGATACTGCGCAGCTCGCGAGACAATTCCTTACGCAGATTGCTGCCATCAGGGTGGCCTCGAAACCTATCCTTGATTCGCAACCAAGGAGGATTGCAGATTAGTAGGCGCGGCTCATTATTCCAAGGCCAGATGCCGCGCAGTGCATCACCGTGCTGTACGCTGGACTCAAGCAGTACCTCTGCTTCCTCGCGGGCGATGCGTGAATCGTCACTAGGCCCATCGAGGTTGACGAGACCCGACTTGGCCAGAACCAGCAAGAGACGTCGACGAGTACAGCGCACGGCAATCTCAGAGATGTCGAGAAGTTGCATGTTTGAGAGAAGGCGAATCGTATCCTCCTTTCGAGCCGAGTCCGACATTCCATCGATTCGCTCAGAGTGAACCTTCAGTACGCGCTCGGGGAAGAGACCGGCGCCGACCGCTGGGTCGGCGAAAGGCAGTGGGATTCCAGAGGCGGTCTTCTCTCCATCCAGCACCGCTTCGTCCAATTCATCGTCCTGTTCGGGTGAGTTGGCCGCGTTCATTTGAGCTGCGAAGGCGCGGAAGCCAGGAGGTAGAGCGGCCAGAGAAATCTCCGTAGGCATCTGAGTTGATACTCCGGCACCTCGCTCACCGAGTTCGTCGGCGAGCATTGCATCCGCGAAGCGAGCGGGAGTCGCGTAAGCACCGCGAGGCGAGCGACCATCAATTTCAGCGTCGTAGCGAGCCAGCATATGGTCGAGAACCGCCCCCGGATTCGCTAGTAGCCCAGCAGGCAGTGTAGGCCAATCGCTGGGCATCGTGGCTGCAATAGGGATATTGTGTCGAATCGACTCTTCCCAGGCATCAAGCCACGAGTATAGTTGTTCAATTCTATTCTCGCACGACCTATCGAGTCGTGCGTACCATCCCGACGCGTCGCTGACCATGATATCGACGCGACTGCCGACATGGGTCTCTTCTTTGAAGGGAGCGGTTGCTCCCAACCTCCCTTTCGAGGGATAAATCACGATTTCAGGCCAAATAAATTCTGTTCCAACTCGATGATGAGGCGGTGTTGCAAGAGGTGCGCAATCGCCTCATCCACCTCATCGACGGAGATCCCCATAGGGCTCAGTACCTCGATGAGCTCGTCAAAATGGACAGGAGACGCCTCTTGCAATGAGGCCACTTCAATTGTTCCGAGGATGTGTTCAGCAACAATCGCCAGCAGAGGATCGTCCTCGACTCCGAGGATTCCACCCGAGACCACGGGCTCATTGGTCTCGAACGCTTCATGCGTATCGGCCGATGGGACGATTGGCCCATCGAAGACATCGAAGAGATTCTTCTGCAGCGGGTCATTCATCAGGCCTTGATCAGACACCTCTCGCTGCCTCTTGAGCCGCTTGACCAATGTCTCGATTCGATGTAGCCTCTGTTCGAGACGCATGCGCTCACGCCCAAGATGCGCCTCGACGAGTTCCAAATCCTCCTCTGCTCTCTCATCTAGCCAGCGCGCCAAATCCCATGAAGGATCGAGACGCAACATCGTCTCCCAAAGGCGCACGACTGAATCTGGCAGCGTCTTCACGTCGATGCGTGGAGATTCGCTGCCGTCGTCTCCCGACCGGTCCATGTCTTTCTTGTTCGCATTGACCGTCTATGAAATATCGCCTGCGAGGAGATGCATATTCTCTTACACGCAGGTGAGAGATTCGATTCTCTCCCTGAAGGGATAGGTGGGTCGGATTGATGAATGAGGAGTAGGTGCCGCGACTCGATGACAGCCTATCGCCTCACAGTGCTGCCCGGAGACGGAACTGGGCGAGAAGTCATCGCTGAGGCGCTGCGAGTCATCGCTGTCTTTGAAGAGAACAGCCCATCTTCCTTCGATATCACCGAAATTCCTTGCGGAGGCCAGTATTATCTCGAAACAGGTGAAGAATGGCCAGCCGGATCATTCGAGCATTGCCGAGACAATTCCGATGCAATTCTTCTCGGCGCAATAGGCTGGCCCGACGCCCGCCTTCCAAATGGTGACATGGCTGGCGGCCAAACAATTCTCGGACTTCGCAGTGGACTGAAGCTATTTGCCAACGTCCGCCCAGTCAAGCTCTACAGAGGGGTTCCGCACAAAGTTCACGGAATCCACCAGCAAATCTGGAATCCTGATCTCGTCGATATGGTGATGATCCGTGAGAATACAGAAGGCCTCTACCACTCCCTTCTTCGCAGAATGGAGCAGAAAGCGAAGGGAGAGAAGGACGACCCCATCGTAATCGATGAATTCCCCGGGCTCGATGGCGAGGTTGCATGGGATCCGCGTCCGATTTCAAGGAAGGGAAGCGAGCGGGTAATCAAGTTCGCATTCGACATCGCCCGTCATCGTCAGCGCAAGATGGGTGTTCCGCAGACGGTGACTTGTGTGGACAAGTCGAACGTTACGCGTGGGTGCCGATTATTCCGCAGTATTTTTGATGAAATTTCTGAGAAAAACTCCGATATTGACACCAACAAGGCCTATATCGATGCATTCACAATGTGGCTGATGAGGGGTCCAGAAGACCTCGACGTCGTCGTCCTCCCCAATATGTTCGGGGACATCGCGACGGACCTCGCCAGCGTCCTACAGGGTGGAATGGGAATGGCTGCTAGCGCCAATCTCGGCCCGAAGCACATGCTCTTCGAGCCAGTCCACGGGTCGGCCCCAAAGTATGCCGGACTCAACGTCGTGAATCCGATTGCAACTTTGCAATCTGTTCAGATGATGTTCGAAGCCCTCGCTTACCGCAATGAGGACGAGGACCTCGATATGTGTGCTGATATTCTTCAAACCGCGATCCAACAGCACTTCGAAGAGGGTGGATGTGTGACTTACGACCTCGGTGGAAGCGCTAGTACTTCCGAGGTCGGGCAAGCCATTGCAGACCGCTGTGAAAAGATGCTTCGCGAGCAGTTCGCAATGGCTTGAATGCGATTCTCAGATTCGCTTTGAGGCCTCGCCCATGATTTCTAGGGCATCACGCAGAGCCTGTTCGTTATCCCAATCGCTTGCTTCGGGTTCGGTGAGAAGGGCTCGGCATAGTTCGGACATCGCCCGGCTGACTTCGTCGACGATTGTGACGTGTGCCATACGCGCGGTCCGCGAAAGAGGGTTGAGATCAATGACGAGAACTTGCTTACCGAGGGCGACGAGGGCTTCGCATCTATCGCCATCTTCGAGCGGGACTAGTACTGCATCAGCCGCTTCGATGCCGCGTGAGCTGCATAGGGAGCGCGGTCCTTCAAGGCCGGTGATTCGACCATCTGCCTTGGCCCCGAGAATTTCTACCGCTCGCACCGATTCGGGCCACTGCGAACCGCCCCATCCTTCTGGAGCAGGGTTGTTCGCAACTTCTTCGCGGAGTTCTTCGAGTGTTTCGTTGAGTTTGCTCATTCGCTCGGGCGTGCGATAGTAGATGTTCACCTCGACCGAGCAACCGAGGATTGCTGCGGCCCTGATTGCGTCGGCTCCGGCGAGGACAGTGGTATTTCCGTTGAGTGAAATGATGGGATGTTTGGCCGCCCGCAGTCGAGTTGCAGATTCACCGATTGCAGCGCGGGCAGAATCGCTGGTTTGCTCGCCGAGAAGGTAATCGAAGGCTTCACCGCGGCCATGAGCAATCATTGCAGATTCGGCGAGAAGTCCTTGTAGGGAGGCCTCGGTAAGTTTAGCGCGCGCGAGTAAAGACACCTTGCGAGGGTGTGAATCAGGAATTTCGCCCATTCATTCACCCCCTTCCACTCTCATTGAGAGGTCGAGCGGGGCTACACCTCTGTTGAGAGCGCTAGTCGAAATCAAATCAACACCGCTCGCTACCCAATCTTCGAGCTCGGCACGGCTCACGCCGCCCGAGCCTTCGAGGATACACCAAGATCGCAGGCCCTCATCGACGAGTATTGAATGGGCCTGCGCACAACCATTAGACCCCATATTGTCGAGCAGTAGCACAATTCGCTCACAACCACTGCGCTCAACCTGAGCCTCAGCCCAAGCCCCAGCGGCAGCCACAGCCTGAGCCTCATCACGAACTTCGACAACAGTGAACGCCGCATCGGCATCCATGTCAATTCCTGCCACCGCTGCGGCGACAGCGCTCGCCTCATCCTCAGCATCCGGCGTGAGCGCTGCCAAATCATTCTCCTTGATCATCAAAGCATCAGCACGCGACAAGCGGTGAGTTAGACCACCGCCGATGTGAACTGCCCACTTGTCTAGTAGCCCCCATTCGGTTTTGCGCGTACAAGCCACCCCCATCGAGCCAGCCGAGCCGACCCAGTCAGCGGTGTAAGTTGCAATTCCCGACATCCGACCGAGCAAATTCAGCATGATGCGCTCGCAGCGCAGAACTTGAGCAGCAGGGCCAGAAAGGGTCAGCACAGAGTCGCCAATCGCAACGGAATCACCGTC
>CAXGBP010000025.1:0-8028 GCA_964007685.1 uncultured Candidatus Poseidoniales archaeon
GACTATTCGACCGCCAATCATTTGAACGCGTCGCGCCCGCGTTCTCTCTCAGGGCCCGTGGTCTAGGGGTTATGACGTCGCTTTTACAAAGCGAAGATCGCCGGTTCAATTCCGGTCGGGCCCACCAAATAGGACACCATCGATGTTAATCTTCGATTTTGTGAAACCGATTCAGTTTCAGTTCAAATTTCGATGACTTTCAGTTCTAGAATCGGGCGAAAAACTCGGTTTAGGGCCTGTGAAAGAATCAAGAAGGACGAGGCGAGCGAGCAAATGTGGTCGAAGAGACTGCCGCGCTCGCCTCGCGGCTGAGCCGGAGACTCCGGAAGCGGGGCTGGAGCGTTGCTACCGCTGAGTCTTGTACCGGCGGACTGCTCGCTTCCACCTTCACTGATATCTCCGGCGCAACCAATTGGTTCGACCAAGGTTGGGTCGTCTACAATAACGAAGCAAAAATGCGCGAATTGGGCGTCGAAAAGAACGCTTTTGACAAGGACGAGGCGGGCGCTGTCTCGCACCAGGTTGCTCTACAGATGGCGCGTGGTGCTCGTCATCGCTCCGATGCCGAGGTGTCTGTCGCTATCACTGGCATAGCCGGTCCGAGTGGTTCAACCCCGAAAAAGGAGGTCGGGTTAGTTCACGTTGCTGTTACCGCAGGCAATCAATTCCTCGTTCGCCGCCGTGATTTTGGTGAGAACGATCGATTGGACAACAAGAAATCATTCGTATCCTTCGCCCTACGCCTGACTCTCGAACTCCTCGACAGAGTCGATGCCGACGATGCACGTCTAGCTGAGTTGGAAGACCGAGAGGAGAATGGCCAGCAGGTCGACACATCGAGCATGGACCCGAAATCCGAACAATGGGTTGGAAGCTTGTCTTGGGCTGATGATGAGACCAAGACAGTCGCTGCAGAGATTAAGAGAGTCGATCTCGCCTCATTGACAGATTGGGATGAGTAATCCTTTCTCGACTCGGCTCTATGAGCCGGAACGGGCGATATCATCATGAGCGGTCCGATATGACCTGTAGCGGATGACCGATGAGACTTGGGCAGAAAGGAGCCGTGCTCTCGCTGCCGCAGGGCTCATCGTCATGGGTCAAGAGGCGAAGAACAAGATTGAGGATATGCCCAGCCTCTCTCCACTCTTCGAGGCTGCGGCCGCCAGCGAGACACGACTTCTGACCGGTCAGGTTATCGACGAATTGCTGGCATTCGTTCCAACCGAGGCAACTATCGAAGCCAGCTCGCCAACTCCACTTGCTTCTCCGATTACCCAAACTCTGCAAGCCACGTTGGCGCGCCCTGAGACCGGTGAGGTCATCGGTCGAACAATCGCTCCGGTTTCCTCGAGCGAGCCCGCTCCTCCACCTCGTCCGCACGGCCTCGAACACTACCGGTTGGAAGACTTCCCAATGCAAGCCCGCGATGTCGATGCAGAGATCGAGATTCACTTCGATATCACCGGCGCATCGAAGACGGAGGGCAAGATGACCGACATACGGTCATTCTTCTCCGACCGCCTGAAACAAATCCGTAATCTAATGATTACAGGCGGTGCCCTGCCACGCCGCCCAGTCAGTGTTGCTGAGGCGTGGAGAAACAGACAACGACATACATCGAAAGATTACGAAATCACTCTCGTCGGACTCGCTTCTGAACCGCGATGGACTCGTTCCGGGAATCTCAGCTTCGTCCTTGAGGACGATACTCAGAACATTCAGTGCTCTCTCCGACCACCCACTGGAACTGCCCCCTTGCATCCAGCGGTGGACGGTCTGATGAACGACGATGTAGTCGGAATCAGCGGGCATTTCCTACTCGGAGAGAGAAGCCCGCGCTTCATGGCATCAAACATCCACCTCCCTCCGATGAGGCAGCATTCGAAGGCGACCGCTAGCGCGGATCGAGCCGTTTCAGCGGCATTCCTTTCAGACGTTCACGTGGGTTCGAAGACCTTTCTGGGACCGCAGTGGGAGAAGATGATTCAGTGGTTCAATACCGACCCTCTGGCGAAGACTGTGAAGTATTTCGTGCTGAGTGGAGATGGGGTCGACGGAGTCGGAATCTATCCCGGTCAAGAGCGTCATCTTGCGATTACTGACCTTTTTGCGCAATATGGTGAACTCGCTCGCCTCCTCGAAGGCCTCCCCGACTGGGTAGATGTGATTATACTTCCCGGAAACCACGATGCAGTCCGGCCCGCGGAGCCACAACCTGCGTTGGATCCTGAGGTTCAGCAGGATTACTCGGACACCGTTTTTGTTGGAAATCCGTGTGAATTCAGTTTGCACGGTGTCCGCATCCTCTCGTATCATGGCAAGAGTATCGACGACTTCGTTGCAGGGCTTCGCTCAGTGACTTACTCAGAGCCCGAGATGGCCATGCGAGCAATGCTCGAGAGGCGTCACCTCGCTCCTTCTTGGGGCGGCAAGACTCCCCTCTCGCCTGAGCCTGAGGACCGGATGGTGATTCGGCAGGTGCCCGACATTTTCGTCACGGGGCACGTTCATGGGCACTTTGTCGGAAATCACAAAGGTACAACGATAGTTCACTCATCGACTTGGCAAGATCAGACTGATTACCAGCGCATGCTAGGATTCCAGCCGAAGCCTTGCATTTTGACTGTGATTAATTTGCATACGCATGAATCGGCTTCGATTCCATTCGCGTGAGAGTCGCTCAGCAATCCAATCTAATCAGTTGGATGGAAAAGGCTCTCCGAAGATTGGCTGCCATATATCTCGCAGGTCCTTGCCTTCGACGATGGGCACTTCGGCTGCGACGAAGGCGTCGGCTCCGCGGTTCGAGGCTGGATTGAAGCCGACGAAGCGCGAGCCGGGAATCATCATTGAGAGGTCCGGTCCGGAATCGCCCACCGAGACGATGTGAGCAGGGTCGATTCCGTTGATATGAGCAAGTTTCTCGACCATTGAGCCCTTATCGTGCGAGTCAACGACGGTTGGCTTAGCACCGACGAGCCAACCTTTGTCGTCCCATTCGAATCCATTTGCCGCCCAATCGTCGACCTTAAGCATCTGAGCGATTGAGCCGATGAGCAGGTCAACCCCGGATGAAACGATGGCGACAAGTATGCCACGCGCTTGCAGTTCTCTGACGACTTCGCGCGCGCCCGGCATCAATTTGATTCCGGAATAGCAGCGCATTATTTCGTCGCGATGAATTTCGGGCTGAATTGCGCGCCACATCCGAAGGTCGTCCGCGACGAACTCCTCGTCGGTGATTTCCTTGCGAAGGAACTTGGCGAGCATTTCAGAATTCTCGGTGCCGAAATGGTCGTGGATATTCTGCCATGAGGAATCATTGTCGGCGAGGACTCCATCACAGTCGAAGGCGACGGCTCTGACCTCAGGCATGTCTTCTATTGCGCCTCGCTACGCGTTTAGATTCTGCGTGCGACGGAAGTGTGAACTGACTCGCAAAGGGTTGGATTCATTGCCTTCGGTACTTTGGGTTCAGCATGGCCGAAGATACTGCGACGGACCTCGCGATCAAGGTGAAGATGCTATTCTTCGGCCCACTTGCTGAGAGAATGGGTGAGCGCGAGATCGAAGTTGCTCTGCTTCAAGGTTCGAGCGTTCGGGACCTAATGGACCGATTTCGACTAACTCCTCTTCTCGACAGTGGCTTGCGGGTGGCTGTGAACGACGATATTGGGCCCGATATGGATGCACCCTTGGCCGATGCATCAGAAGTGGCATTTCTACCACCGGTTTCTGGTGGTTGAGGCATATTCGCTCCCTCGGTGGCTGCTGTGCCGAAGCCTTTGAGTGAGGATGGCCGCACCTCGATGCGAGCGACATGGCATTTGGCACGACTGAACTAGTCATCATCGGCATTCTGGCAATCTTCCTCTTTGGAGCAAAGAGGATTCCCGAACTCGCCCGAAATATGGGTCAAGCAAAGGGAGAATTCCAGGCTGGAATGTCCGAGGTTACATCTCCTTCATCGGCCGAGGCTGACATGGATCGCGGCGGTGTTACCGAAGAGGTCGCTGCTGAGCCTGACACCGATGAGAGTGAATAATCAAACTCTGTGAGCCTCTCATCGCTTCTTCTTCAATCGTAGTGCTGCGCCGCAATCGGGGCACTCTCCGTAATCTCTGCGGCGCTGATTTGGTGAATTTGGGGCAGGCTGCTCAGCACCACAACCAAGGCACCTGAGCTCCCAACTCCAAACATCTGTAATTCCAGTTTCACCAACCGCCTGCCATTCGATTCCAAGGGCGGTAGCAATATTCTGCATCCGATAATCATCTGTAACGAGAATCGCCGATTTTTCGAGGGCCAGCGCCACTAAGGCAAGGTCGATGTCAGACAGGTCGCTCATATCCCCACTCTCGCGAGCGGCCGTAGCAGCCGATTCCAGTGAATCACCACCCGGCTCAGTGAATACCAATCCAAGCCCATCAATGATCGCAGCCCTATCGGGCGAAATCCGCTGTAATTCCTCCTCTTGCGCGGCGACTACCAAACCTCCGGAGAGTTCAGGCAATGGCCAACCGATGAGGGCGGAGGTGTCGAGGACGCGTGCTCCGGTCACGAAGCCGGCTGAGCGCGCTGGCCTATCAGGGGTGGGGTAGCGGCTCGGGGCTTGGCAGCGGGCGGCAACCTTCATCCCGAAATGGACGGAGGAAGCAACTGTGCAGGACATCGTACCGCAGGAGATAGTTGATTCGGCTGTCGAGTGGGCCGATGGTCTAGGCTACCTCGGATTGGCTCTACTTTCTGCCAGCGAGGCAGCCCTGCAACCTGTTCCACCGGATCCACTCGTTTGGAACATGATTCTTGATACCGACAGCGGGGCGGTCATCGCGACTATCGTCTTCGTCGCAACAATATCCAGTGTAATCGGAGCACTAATCGGTTATGCCATCGGGATGCACGCTGGAGGGTGGGTGCTCGAGCGATTAGTATCCGATTCCACCATCGCTCGCCTCAACATTCTGGTTGAGCGATACGGCGTCGCGGGCATTTTCATCGCCGCTGTCTCTCCGATTCCATACAAGGCTCTAGCCTGGATTGCTGGTGCCGGAAGAATGGATTTGAAACTCTTCGTAGCTGCGGGAATTTTCGGGCGTGGTTTGCGTTTCGGAATTCCCGGTGCCCTGCTCGGAATTTATGGCGATACAATGCTTGATTCACTAAATTGGATGACTTTCAGCCTCGCCGCAATCGGCGGTCTGGTGATTGTAATCCCTGCAGCGCGTTGGTGGAATAACCTCCTCGATGAAGAGGAATGAATGATTTTCAACCTTGACAAACGCGACACCCCACGCGTCTTATACCGCGCACGAGGCTCTGATTTCATCATGGGAGGAGACTCGGGGCACTTCGATGCGACTGTTCGGGCCACGCTAGTCGCCGGACTGTGCTTCGCTCTTATCGCATCTTTTTCGATGCCGGCGATGGCCGATTCTCACACTCAGAGTGCTGAGGCCATTTGGGTCAAGAACTCGCAGGGTTTGTGGTGTCTGGAGGACTTGGCTTCCCAAGAAATGGTCTTCGTCGAGCCGGTTGCAGGAGTCAGCCTGCACCCGATTGCCGGCGCCAAGGTTCTGGTTACCTTCACAGCTGATCAAGAAGGGGTTTGGACAGTCTATTCTGAGACATTCATCTCCATGACGGATTCGATTGGCGGAGGTGAAGGTGGTGAGACCGGCGATTCGGGAAGCGGAAATGGCGGCATTGGAATCTCGATTTCGATGCCGACGAATTTTGTCACCCCACTCATTGCAATTATCGGGGCGTTGGTGCTGACCCTTGGCTTGGCTACGACTGCAGACGAGCCTACTCGCGCCCGAGTCGCAGCCTCGCTTGGACGCTTTTCCGACCTCTCTGTGACTGAGGGCCCCGGCACTCTAGCAGGCAATTACCAGAGAGGCCGAATCACCGGTTTCTTGACAGCCCATCCAGGATGCCATCTTTCGGGTCTAATTCGGGCTCTTGAATTAGGCAATCATCAGGCTGTGCATCACTTGCGAATTCTTGAGCAGGACGGCAAGGTTTGGTGCCGCAGAGATGGCCGACTGCTCCGCTATTACACCGAAAAAGTGAATCGGCATGCCGAGCTATCTCGACTACCACGGCCAGCCGACATCAATCAACTCTCAGACGTGGCTTTGATGATCCTCCGTTCTATCGCCGAGCAGGCCCCAGAATCTCGCTCCCCGAGCCAGCGCGAACTCGCCACTGAACTCAAGACGAGCCAGCAACTCATCAGTCACCATCTGAGGCGGCTGGAGAATCAAGGTTTAATCAGCCGTGAGAGGCGAGGTCTGCGAACGCGGCGAGTGCTGACAAACGAGGGCGAGAGAGTCTGGGAAAGATTGCAGATTCCTCCGGTCACATCCTGAGCCTCGGTCGCTAAATTGCGCCTCTTAACCGAGGCTCATCTGACCTTCAACAATCGACTCTAAAGAGGAATAATCCAGATTGCCTCAGACTTTGACAAACGCGACATCCCACATCCCTCTAATAGCGTGCGTGAGACGCCTTGGTGATGATTAGCAGTATGAATGCCCCAAACCGTCGTCGGATGCAGGTTGGAATCTTCCTCGCCGTGCTGATGCTCTCCTCAGGATGCATCGGCGCCGCCAAGGATGTAGTCGAGCCAGTTGAGGAGCCGAACCCCGTTACCGCCACAATCAACCTTGAAGGCGATCCAATGACGAAAACAGACTATGTCATTGCCGTGATGACAGTGAATGAAGGCGAGGCGCCATACATCGTCTCTTGGACTTTGAATGGAGAATTGGTTCAATCAAGTTCCAGCCTTCGCTACGAAGCCGGATTCATGACCGTTGGAACGCATCAACTCGATGCGAGGATTATCGACTCCAACGCCGGAGAGGGCGAAGCTGCGATTATTTTCACCATCGCCGATGCCAATAGAGCACCTCTCGTCGATCTAGAACTTCCTTCTGAGGGCATTGCCGGTGTCCCAATTGCTTGGTCTGTTGACGCTACCGACCCTGATGGTGACAATCTGGTTGTGGAGGTGGTCTTCTCAGATGGAGTCACTCTTCGCGATACCTCTGGTCAACATATTTGGAGCAATCCGGGTACCTATTCTGTTCGAGTCTCAGTAACAGACCCCTCGGGTTTCATAGCCACTGCGCAAGAATCGATACGAATCGACGACGCCGAAGCCCCATTGCTCACGGTCTCAACCAATCCCTCTCCACAAGGACGTATCCACCTCAATCTAGCCGGTGAGATTAGCATCTCCACCGTAGTAGAAGACCCACTAGGGCCGGCCTCAATCTCGATTGACTGGGGAGATGGCTCCACATCCGCACCAGCTCAGTCTGAGGAATCGCACCAGTACTCCGAAGAAGGCATCTACGTGGTCCGAGTAACGGCCACAGGGTCCACAGGGATAACCGCTGAGCGTATGTTCCACGTCGAAGTGGTTGCTGTTGCCGACGATCTAGAGGCCGCGCAACTCCAGGACGAACTGGAGGGCGAGGCCGAGGAGCAATTGGAGAACGAAGTCGAGCAGGGACTCGATCCTGACGGCGACGGCACTGTCGACGAGGTCACGGAGGCTCAGGGAGACTCTGAGTATGACTGGCAGTCAGACTTCGACCCTGACGGCGATGGCTACTACGACGACGACCAAGAGGTCGATGACTGGGTCACCACCGACGAAGAATCGGTGCGCGACGAGGTTGGCGACGAGGAGGCGACCGACGCTATCCCGAGTGACCCTCTGATGATTGAGAGCAGCGTCGTCAACGAGGAGGAGAGGCCTTCCGAGAATGAACTCGCCCCGATTCCCTTCGACAACGAAGCCAATACCGAGATTGTCAACCCAGTTTTCAACGAGGCGTGGGGCGATGTGGACGACACTTCGATGCAGGAGCAGACTTACTCGCGCTCGATTTCACAGGTCACCGCCACATGGTGGAACGACAGCTTCTGGGAGGACTGGGACAATGACGGCGTGCCCGAGACTCTGTGTCACAGTACAATGGGGGTGTTCTGGTTCGACTCGGATGGTAT
>CAXGBP010000026.1:0-7898 GCA_964007685.1 uncultured Candidatus Poseidoniales archaeon
GAAACGTCGGTGAGGCTCATCTGTTCAGCGCCGGCTGAACTGTTGGCATTGGGTAGGTGAAAGTCGGGCGCTGCATCCCCTGGTTCGATTCCTCGTGGTCCTGGCATAAGTGGGCGAAGACGAGGTAGGCGTTCAATCCTGCGTATGCAGGTTGGGTGAAGTTGATTCCATTCTCTCGCGCGATTCTTCGAGTCTTCTGCGCGCCACTTGGTGTTCTGGGTCGACGTTGAGGACGTCGCGCCAGGCTGCCATCGCCTTGGCTGGATCACCGCGATCGTGCAGAATCGCAGCGGTTCTCAACCGTGCGTCGAGGTGGTGGGAATCGACTGCTGCTGCGCTCTTGAAGTCGGAGAATGCTTCTTCGACGCGGCCGAAATCGAGGTACAGCAAGCCGCGTTGGTACCACGCATCTGAATGCTCTGGGTCGATTTGCAGAGCCTTATTGAGAGGGATTTCTGCTTGCTCGGCACGGTCCATCGCATTGAGGCAAGTGCCGAGATGGACGAGCGCCATTACGTGCTGTGGATTGCGCTCGGAGAGGCGACGGAGTTCTGCTTCAGCCTCAGCCCAATCTGAGAGATTCATCAGAACCTCTGCCCGACGTTGCCGGGCCATGTCAAAGTCGGGGCGTTGCTCTACGAGCAAATTCGCATCGTCGAGTGCGAGGGCGAGATCTTCTCGGAGCAGGGCTGCAGAGCATCGGTTGAGGCGAGCGCGGGTGTGATTTGCATCTCGCTCAAGCACCTTCGTGAACATGCTGAGCGCCTCGGCCATTCGTCCTTGACGAGCGGCAATTAGCCCGCGAACATAGGGGATTGAAGGGTGATTGTGGAGATTGGTTCCTGCCTCTGCCAGCATCGTGTTGGCTTGGTCGTAGCGACCCATCTCGAGGAAGAGGCGGGCGCTCTCAAGAGGGATTGAAGGGTGGTCTGGAATGAGGCGACGAGCCCGGACGATAGCAATCTCGGCCTCGTCATGATAGCCTTGGTAACGCAAGGTCCGTGAGCGCCCTAACCAAGCCAAACCAGACTCTCTGTCGTGCTCGATGGCCTCGTCGAAAGCGGTCAGAGCTTGCAGCAGGACCATCTCGTCATGAGTTCCGGTCTCATCCAAGTACTGGTCAGCATCTTCGAGATGGAGTCGTCCGTCCATGACGTGCAGAGCCGCGCTCTCCCAAGAGAGTTCGGAGGCCTCATTGAGAACTTTGCGCGCCCAGTCGGGTGAGCCGGCCCTGAGGAGGATTAGAGCGAGTCTTCCGCGCGCTTCGGCATCTCCAGGGTCGTTCTCAAGATGCTTCTCTAGGACTTCGCGCGCAGCGTCGAGGCGGCCATCATTCTCGAGTATCTCCGCCTCGAGCAGAATGCCATATTCGCCCAGAGCGACCGCACGGCGGACGCTCTGAATGGCCTCAGATGTCTGGTCTTCACCCGCGGCCAATAGCCTCGCGTGGAGCAGCCATGCATCAGAACTGGACTGATCGAGCTCGAGGGCGTTCTCAACCGATTCGAGGGCGACGGGGACCTCTCCCAGTAGCATCAGTTTGGCCGCGCGCTCAGTCCAACCAGCAGCGCTGGTAGGCTCGCTGGCAATCGGATCGACCTCTGTGCGAATCTCATGTGCTCGACTCGCAAGGTCGGCTATACTCGCCTCCTGCTCGGTTGCTGCGTTCTCGATTCCTAGAGCCTCTAGTCGGCGGCGATTGCGGACCACCCTATCGATATCGGTGCCGGAAAGGAGGAGGGTTTGCTCTTGTAGCACTTCGACATCATCGGGATCGATTGCAAGCAATCTCTCCAAACTCCGATCGAGGGCCTCGACATCTCCCTCTTCACGCTGGATAGTTGCCAGCGATCGTAGAGCCGAGGCATCCTCCGAACCTAATTCATGAGCTCGGCGATAACACTGAGCAGCTCGGTCTGTTCGCTTGACGGCGTGGAATAATTCTCCCAGCCGCCGCTGTTCGGGACCTGTGAGTTCGAGGTCTTCTGCGTGCATCTCAGCAGCGTCTAGCATCACTGCCAGCCGCTCAACCAAAGGTGCCAGTCCCGCAGGAATTGCCAGAACATCGTCTTCCACAGTATCCTCTTGCCCGTCCAAAACAGCCCGAGCGGCATGAGTGGCGATTGCGCAAGATTCGGAGGAGCTTACTCCCACCTCCTGTTCGAAAAGCAGTGATTCAGCCGTCTCCAATGAGCGATGCACACCAAGAAGGCCGTGTAATTCCGGTGTCTCTCCAAACACCGTGTCGACGCCGCGGGAGAGCAAATCAAGTCGCTGCGTCGTCGCGTTCAAATCTCCTTCCAACGATCCCACGCGGTTAGCGATGGAGTCTCTCTGACGCAGAACCTGCTGGTGCCGCAGCCAGAGGATTCCAATGGCCATACCCAACAGAGCGTATAGCGAGAGGATGCCCAAGGTGGACTGCTCCATCGCTCTCAGCGGACCTGTGAGCCTTTTGATGGCTTCGTCTGCAGAGTGCTTGCTGGCCGCCTATTACAGGCGGGACGTAGTCCCGCCGAAGCCGACGTATCGACTTCGGCGAAAATTGGTTGCGTCGATCACAGATCGTTGAGTCCGAAGGCCTGAACGCCACCCTTCAGGGTGACGCTGCCGACGGTCTTGCCAAGGACATTGCCGATTCCGGCGCCCGAGGCAAGTTCGAAGATTCGGTCGTTGACCTTTCCAGCGAAAACCAGTCCTTGCGCACCCTCAGCATCTGTAAGAGCGGTTTCGAGACCGGCGGCACCGACGGGGTCGCTGCCAGAGCCGTCCTCAAGGACGATAATCGCTTGATTTCGCTTCAGACCATCCATCATGCCAGCCCAGCCCTTGACATCATCAGGGGCTTCGAGCGCGGCGGAGCCGCGTCCGACTGACTTGTCGTCATCCTTAGCCATTTCAGCGGTAATTCGGGAGACAGCCTTGTTCGCCGTTTCCTTCTGGTTCAAGCACTTGGTGACAACCTTGCCTTCGAGGTGTTCGACCTCGCGGCTCTGCGGCGCCATTGCAACGTGTGTCAGCGACTTGCCGAGGCTACCGCTAATCTCCATCAGAAGTAGACGACCACCGCGGTCCCCATCGAGGAATGCGGTGACGCTCTTCTTCTTGCCAGCCAGTTCGATGAGCTCCGGCTTGAGGCCGGATCCCATTGTAGCGACTGCGTTCTTGATGCCGAACTTCAGCAGGTTACGAACGTCGTTGCGCCCCTCGACGATAATAATCGCCTCGGAATTCTTCACATTCGGTCCAGCGGTCATTCCGTGGTACTCGATTTCAGTGTCCAGTGTTAGGACCGCGCGAACCTCGTCGAGGATGTTCTTCGACTCGTCCGCACCCGTCTCGATCATTTCCATCAGCAGGGACTTTGCCCTGTCGATGACGGTATCTCTCTTTGCAGAGTGAACGTTCTCTATTCGCTGTACACGGATTACTGCCTTGCAAGGCCCTATCCTGTCGATCGTCTCAAGCGCAGCCCCGATTACAGCGGTGCTGACCTGGTCGATGGACGAAGTCATGATGATTTCACCCTTGACTCGTCCCTTGTTGTTGTTCAGATTCACATCGACGTGTCCGATGCGGCCGGTGCGCTGCAATTTGCGCAGCTGCAGATCCTCTCCAAGCAGACCCTCGGTCTGCCCAAAGATCGCTCCGACGACATCCTTGCGAGCGACTGTGCCGTCCGCCTTGATAGTCGCGTGAATCACGTATTTTCCTTCATTTGCCATGTTCTTTTCATTCCTGCAGTCAGCCGGCCCCACTCGGGGGGCCTCGCGCTGTTTTCGCCTATTGGCGGTTCAGTAAATGGGTGCTCAGCACCCGCGAGTGTGACAGGATTCCTGCAATTCGGCCGACCCTACTCCCCCCTTTGAACGCTCCGACTGTGCTGCACTTTGATTATCGGAACACCAATGAGGGGTAGCGGATGATTATTACACGCCCATTTCAGGAAGTGGAACCTTTCTTCCCGGACAAGTGATTTAGGGGGTCAGCCCCATGCATGGTCGTGGCTTACACGAAGGTTGGTCGGCTCAGCGTATTCAGAGGGGCCGTAGGCCTCGCTCTGCGCGATGGGCTATTGTCGAATGGAGAGAAGCGATTACTCGTCAAAATGGCCCACGCGCTGCGGCTCGATGAAGATCAACCCAAGGCTGCATATGACGCGGTGTTGGCTGGTGAGGAAATTGAGGGGGGTGAGGATTTGGGCCTTGAGGAAACTCGCCGAGTCTACGAACAGGTCCTCGAGGCCTTCCTACTCCACACCGACCGATCGGAAGCCGAACTCATTCTAGTCGCCTACCTACGCCACACGTTCAACATCGATGATGCCGAGCACCGTGCGATTGCAAGGAGTATGGATCGTCAACTAGACCAAGTGGTTCACCGCACGGTTGCAGAAGATTTCAGGATGAAATTGGATGACTCGATTGAGCGGCTTGGAGCCATCTTCGACGATATCATCGTCAAGAATTGAGGCGAGGATGAGGCATGGTGAAGGATCCGCTCGACGAATACTTCGATTCGGTTGGGAATCGAGTTCATTCCTCACCGCGAAAGCTTGCAAAGGTTGTCCGAGCGGCGTATCCTATTGGAGTTCCAGCCTTGATCATGAAATCGAGCACCGATCGCTTCGGTGAAGCGGCTGGATATTCATTTCACCTCGGAACTCCTGATGAGTATCTTCGGCGCATTACCTCATGGTTGCTGACAAATGCTGGTAGCGATCAGAAGGTTCTGCTCAAACTCGTCCCTCGACTGTGGAAGAGACACGGACGAGAGGATGTTGCTCTTGCCGCGTTACTCCTAGCCAACCTAGATCACAAGCGATTGGAGTCCGATCCATGGAACCTATTGTCCTCTAATATCTCGCGAAAGGAGCCTGCTGAGGCCTTGTTGTTGTCGATTGAAGAGGTTCTCAGAGCGGGCCGACCGCTTCCCTCTGATGAGACGCTTCTCGCATGGTGTCGCGGACGAGCCATCGACGGTCATCTCGCCCTTCTGGTGCTTCATGCCGCGACGGTTCGAGGCGATAGAGTGAGTTCCGATGTAGCTCAGGCCGTTCAGGCTGTGTCAGTGCCACCGGGAGATTCGCTCCTCGGCCGAATCAAGGCTCGACTCGTCGCTGGTTGAGCCAAGTTCAAGCGCTCTTCGTCCTGCCGCGAGTCATGAGCGAGCGCTTGCTGCCCTCGGATGATCCGGTCGCTGAGCAAGTGCTCGAATGGACGATCGCGCGCGACTCGGCTGACATCAGACAATTGATGCGATGGATCGAGCGCAGCGATGGGCGCAAGGAGAGGCTGACGCTGATAGCGCGCGCATCGGAATTGATGGAAGAAATCCGTTACGCGATGCAGAGACTTGACGACTTGCGGTGAAACCATGCGCGCGCTGCTATTCGCCGGAGGTCGTAGTAAGCGAATGGGGCGCGACAAAGCCCTGCTTGAAGTCGAAGGAATTCCCTGCATTGCGAGGGTCGCTTCGGCCCTTGTCGAGGCTGGTTGCGAACCGATTCGTATCGCCGTAGCCCAGCCTGAGGATGTCGAAAGGTACGGAGCAGTTCTACCGGCTGGAGCAGATGTCGAGTGGGTCTTGGATGCCGTTCCGCACGCCGGCCCCATCGAGGCTATGGTTGAGGCGTTGAGCGACCCATTGGTCAGCGAAGTTGAGTCGGTTCAATTGTGTCCGGTGGATGTTCCTTGGATTACCGCAGAACTCTTCCTTGAACTCGAAAACACCCTCGGCTCTGACGATTTATTGGCGATTCCTGCGGATCCCAAACGGACACATCCTCTGCTCGCTCGGGTGCGCCCCGCGTTGGCTTACGAGATTGGAGATGATCGGCGGCCATTGCACATTCAATTTGGCGAGTTGGAGCACTCTACACTGCTAGCTGACCCGCAGATTTTGCGGAATGTGAATACACCGGCGGATTTGTCTGATTCAGACTGAAAAATCGCCGGCTGCGAGCCTGTCCAGAACCTCTGGATAGAGGACATGCTCGACTCTCTTGATGCGTTCTTGGAGATCGCTAAGGGTATCTTCGGACTGAATCGATACCTCTCGCTGGGCTAGGATATGTCCGCTATCAACACCCTCATCCACTAGATGAACTGTGCATCCGGAGACTGTTGCACCATCAGCAAGAGCGTCTCGATGTGCGTGGGCGCCTGGATACTTCGGCAAGAGAGAGGGGTGGATGTTGACTAGCCGCCCCTTCCAGTGTCGAACGAACTCTGGTGTTAGAATTCGCATGTAGCCTGAAAGCACAACGAGTTCGACATCTGCTGTAGCGAGTGCCTCGTGGATTTTCTCCTCATGCGCGAATCGCCGTTCAACCTTGTCAGCCACCTCTGGAAGAGGAATCCCCCTGGTGGAAATCCCTCGTTGACGCCCGTGCTCGAGCCCACCGGCATCCTCTGAATCTGCAATCACAAGAACAGTCTGATGGGTTCGGCCAGCCAACTCCTGATACCGAAGAAGAGCAGCCAAACCCGAACCCCCTCCTGAGATTAGCACAGCCAATCGAAGCGGGTCTTCTGAAGAGGCGATGCGCGGCAGCACGTAACCCTCAGCCATGCCCGTGCGTCGAGAATCATCCGCTTGATAATTGGGGCGCAACCCGTTCGCCTCTCACTTTATGTCCGTAAGGCGTCGCGAGAGGAACATGGAGCGCCTCGAGTCGGTTGACGAGGTAGTTGCGAAATACTCCAAAAAAACTACTACGTTGCGTCGACGATTATATGTTGCAATAGGCTCTCTATTCGTCGGTTTCTCGTTTATTGGAATCTTCGTCCCAGGGTGGCCGACGGTGTCTTGGATGGTGCCTGCCGCGTACCTTTTTTCTCTCTCAGATGAGCGATTCTTCAGGTGGACTTTAACAAACGGTATTGTTGGTGACAGGGTCTTCGAGTACTACGCTAATGGCAAGACGCTGCCTCGCCACGCAAAGAATGGAATTATTGGATTCATTACACTAATGTCCTCACTCTCGGGTTACGTTGTCTCAATAGCTGGAGATCCTGGATATGGACAAGCTACGATTGCTATCGCTTGGTTGGTTGGTGTTTGGTGGCTATGGAAGAAAGTGCCTACTCGAGTCTAATCCAAATGGACCTTGCAAATAGACCAAGTACCCAGTACACTTTCATGCGAATTGAGGCGTTGTAATGGGTGAATACGACCACCTAAAAGTTGCCAAATTAAAGGAGATTCTGATTGATCGGATTTTATCCACCGATGGAGTGAAGTCTGTGCTAATTGATCGCCTTGAATGGTACGATAAAATCCAAGTTCGGCGTAAAAGTACAAAAAAATTCACCTGGGATGAAAGAATTGAGAATTTTGAAAAGGAAACTGGGTACTCAAATTATCTCTTTCAGGCGGCAGATGGGTGGATTGTAGGTACTTGGGTAATGGGTGGCGATTACACTGTTGAATCCGGATATTACGGGGGTTACCCTGCGGGATATCTAAGACGGATTAAGGCTCTTTTTCCGGAAAAAAATGATGTGCTACACGTATTCTCTGGCAAAGTGGATTTGGGGACACTACCGGGGGATACTGTTGATTTGGATGCCAAACGAAAACCCACCTTCCATGATGATGCTCAGACTCTAGAAAAGGTTCCCGTGCAAGATTACGATTTGATATTAGCAGATCCTCCTTACTCTGTAGAGGATGCAGAGAATTACAAACCCACGATGGTGAAACGGAATAAAGTCATGAGAGCACTTGGAAAGAAAGCGAAAAAGGGTACTCACGTCGTATGGTTGGACCAAGTATTGCCCATGTATCGCAAAGATGAATGGAGTATACAAGCAGTAATTGGGATGGTAAAAAGCACCAATCACAGGTTTCGTGTGATTACCATTTTTGAAAAGAAATGATGTCCTAATTCAATG